>MNWR01000022.1 GCA_001872725.1 Proteobacteria bacterium CG1_02_64_396
CCCACCCCCAACCCCCCGTCCTACCTCGCCCTTCCCCCTTGGCCCGCTTCTTGTTCAAGCCCACCCCCAACGAGTAACCCGAACCTACAAGGCACCGCCCCTCGGGTCGATGCCACAACACACAAGGGGGTGGCGTATGGAGACCTTTTACGAGGTCATGCGGCGGCAGGGGATCTCTCGCCGTAGCTTTTTGAAGTATTGCAGCTTGACCGCCGCGGCGTTGGGGCTTTCGCCCTACTACGCCGGGCGCATCGCCGAGGCGATGGAGACCAAACCGCGCATTCCGGTGCTCTGGCTGCACGGGCTGGAATGCACCTGCTGCTCGGAATCGTTCATCCGCTCCGCCCACCCCCTGGTCAAGGATGTGGTGTTGTCGATGATCTCGCTCGATTACGACGACACCATCATGGCCGCCGCCGGGCATCAGGCCGAGGCGATCCTCGAAGAGATCTCCACCAAGTACAAAGGCAATTACATCCTGGCTGTGGAGGGCAATCCGCCGCTGAACAACGATGGGATGTACTGCATCGTCGGGGGCAAACCCTTCGTCGAGCAGCTGCGCCGCTATTCCAAGGACGCCATGGCGGTGATCTCGTGGGGATCGTGCGCCTCCAACGGGTGTGTGCAGGCCGCCTACCCCAATCCCACCCGCGCCACCCCGGTCCACGAAGTCATCACCGACAAGCCGATCATCAAGGTTCCCGGCTGCCCCCCCATCGCCGAGGTGATGACCGCCGTGGTGACCTACGTGCTCACCTTTGGCCGCCTGCCCGAACTCGACCGCAACGGACGCCCGGCCATGTTTTACGGGCAGCGCATCCATGACAAATGCTACCGCCGCCCCCACTTCGACGCCGGGCAGTACGTGGAATCGTGGGACGACGAGGGGGCTCGCAAGGGGTACTGCCTGTACAAGATGGGCTGCAAGGGACCGACCACCTACAACGCCTGCTCGACCGTGCGTTGGAACGACGGGGTCTCCTTCCCGATTCAGTCGGGCCACGGCTGCATCGGCTGTTCTGAAGATGGCTTCTGGGATAAAGGCTCGTTCTACGACCGGCTGACCAAGGTCTCGGGTTTCGGCATCGAGGGCAACGCCGACCAGATCGGCGGTTGGGCCGCCGCCGCCACCGGACTTGCGGTGGGTGCCCACGCGGTGGCCAGCGCGGTGAAAAAGGGCAGCACCAAAAAGCCCAGTGACCAAGAGCAAGGGAGCGACCAATGAGCACCGTGACCACCCCCAACGGCTTTGCGTTGAACGATTCCGGCCGCCGCGTCGTGGTCGATCCGGTCACCCGGATCGAAGGGCACATGCGCTGCGAGGTGAACCTGAACGAACAAGGGGTCATCACCAACGCGGTTTCGACCGGCACCATGTGGCGCGGGCTGGAGGTGATCCTCAAAGGGCGCGATCCCCGCGACGCCTGGGCCTTCACCCAGCGGATTTGCGGCGTCTGCACCGGCACCCACGCCTTGACCTCGGTGCGGGCGGTGGAGGATGCGCTGGGGATTCAAATCCCCGACAACGCCAACATCATCCGCAACATCATGCAGTTGACCTTGTACGCCCACGATCACCTGGTCCACTTCTACCACCTGCACGCCCTCGATTGGGTCGATGTGGTCAGCGCCCTGAAGGCCGATCCCAAGGCGACCTCGGCGCTGGCGCAGTCGATCTCATCCTGGCCGATGTCCTCCCCAGGTTATTTCAAGGATGTGCAGGATCGTTTGAAGCGCTTCGTCGAGAGCGGCCAGCTCGGGATCTTCAGCAACGGCTACTGGGGCAACCCCGCCTACAAGCTGCCCCCCGAAGCCAACCTGATGGCGGTGGCCCACTACCTGGAGGCGCTCGATTTCCAGAAGGAGATCGTCAAGATCCATACGGTCTACGGCGGCAAAAACCCCCATCCCAACTGGCTGGTGGGCGGCGTCCCCTGCGCGATCAACGTCGACTCCACCGGGGCGGTGGGGGCGATCAACATGGAGCGGCTCAACCTGGTCAGTTCCATCATCGACCGTACCATCGAGTTCATCGACAAGGTCTACATCCCCGATCTGCTGGCGATTGCCGGGTTCTACAAGGACTGGCTGCACGGCGGCGGGCTGTCGAGCATGAACGTGCTGTCGTACGGCGACATCCCCGACAGGGCCAACGATTACTCGGCCTCCAGTTTGCTGCTGCCCCGTGGCGCCATCATCAACGGCAAGCTCAGCGAGGTGCACGAGGTCGATCTGCGCGACCCGGAGCAGATCCGGGAGCACATCGCCCACTCCTGGTACACCTACCCCAATGGCCAGAAATCGCTCCACCCCTTCGAGGGGGTGACCGAGCCCAACTTCGAGCTGGGGCCGAACACCAAGGGGAGCAAAACCAACATCGAGCAGATTGACGAGAGCGCCAAGTACAGCTGGCTCAAGGCGCCGCGCTGGCGCGGTCACGCCATGGAGGTCGGTCCCCTGGCCCGCTACATCATCGGCTACGCCCAGGGCAACCCTGAGTTTAAAGAGCCGGTGGAGATGGTGCTCAAGACCCTCGACGTACCGGTCACGGCGCTGTTCTCGACCTTGGGGCGGACCGCCGCTCGCGGTCTGGAGTGCTCCTGGGCGGCGCAGAAACTCAAGATGTATCAGGAGCGTCTGGTCGCCAACGTCAAGGCGGGCAACCTGGCCACCGCCAACACCGCCAAATGGGATCCCGCCGCCTGGCCGGCGAAGGGTCAGGGGGTCGGCTTCACCGAGGCGCCCCGTGGCGCGTTGGGGCATTGGGTCGTGGTCGAAAGCGGCAAGATCGCCAACTACCAGGCGGTGGTCCCCACCACCTGGAACGGCTCGCCCCGGGATGAAGAGGGGAACATCGGCGCCTTCGAGGCTGCATTGCTCGGCACCCCGGTCGCCAAGGCCGATCAACCGCTTGAGATTTTGCGCACCCTGCACAGCTTCGATCCCTGCCTGGCCTGCTCGACCCACATCATGACCCCCGACGGGGAGCAGGTTTCGGTGAAGGTGCGGTAAGAGGGGGTGGGCTTGCCTTCGATGAAGGCAGGCTCGGGAGGGATGGTGTTGCCCGTTCATTCGCGGACAGAAGTCCGCTCCCACAAGCCGGTGGAATGCTTTGAACAAGGCGCCGCGCCTGAGCCTTGTGGGAGGCGGCTTCTGTCGCCGAAGCGAAGCTGAGTCGATGAAATGGCCGAGCGAGTGGGAACCCTAATCTCAAGCCCTCCATGACCTCCGGGATGACCCGGGGGGATGGCCCCAACGCTGGTTCTTATGGGCCGAAGCGACGCCCTATTCCCCTGTCGCTTCGGCCCGACCCATGGAATTTACGGAGGTCTGCGTTATGTCCGACCTGTCTGTTCCGACCCTTCCGGCCCGCGCCGTCTATGTGTACGAGGCGCCGGTCCGTTTGTGGCACTGGATCAACGCCACCACCATCGTGGCGTTGGCGGTGACCGGTTATTTGATCGGCTCCCCTCTCCCCTCGGTGACGGGGGAGGCAAGCGAGCACTACCTGATGGGGACGGTGCGTTTCATCCACTTCGCCGCCGCCTACATCTTCGCCATCGCCTTTATGGTTCGGGTCTACTGGGCCATTGTCGGCAACGGCTACGCCCGGGAGCTCTTCATCGTCCCGGTGTGGCGGGCCGAGTGGTGGGACGACCTGAAAAAATCGGTGCGCTGGTACCTGCTCCTCGACGACAAAGACGTGCCCCACGCCGGCCACAATCCGGCGGCGCAACTGGCGATGTTCGGCCTGTTCGTAGTGGGGGCGATCTTCATGATCCTCACCGGCTTCGCCCTGTATTCCGAAGGGTTGGGACGCGGCAGCTGGGCCGACCTGCTCTTTGGCTGGGTGATCGCCTGCATGGGACAAAGCCAGGATGTGCACACCTGGCACCACCTGGCGATGTGGTGGATTCTGGTCTTCGTCGTCATGCACGTGTACATCGCCTTCCGAGAGGATGTGATGAGCCGGCAAAGCTCGGTGAGCACCATGATTTCCGGGTGGAGAACCTTTCGAGATTGAGAACCTTCCGGGTTCCTTTATTGCCGGACGGATCTGGCCTGTCGATCCGTCCGGCTTTTTTTTGAGGCCCTTATGAGCGCACCGAGCACCTTGATTTTGGGCATCGGCAACATCCTTTGGGCCGACGAGGGGTTCGGGGTGCGGGTGGTCGAGGAGCTGCACGACCGCTTCGCCTTCCCCAACTCGGTCACCCTGATGGACGGCGGCACCCAGGGGCTCTACCTGGTGCAGCATCTGCAAGCGGCCGACCGGCTGCTGGTTTTCGACGCCATCGACTACGGCCTGAAACCGGGGACGATGAAGGTGGTGGCGGGCGACGAGGTGCCTCGGTTTATGGGGGCCAAGAAAATGAGCCTGCACCAGACCGGCTTTCAAGAGGTGATCGCCGCCGCCGACCTGCTCGACGCCCTGCCCGATCCGATGGTGTTGATTGGGGTACAACCCGAAGAGCTGGAAGACTACGGCGGCTCACTGCGCCCCATCGTTAAAGAGGCGATGGAGCGGGCGATTGTGGTGGCGCTGGAGGTGTTGCGCGCATGGGGGATCGAACCGGTGCCCCGCAGCACGCCGCCGCTGGAAGGGTTGACCTTGCAGAGCCTGACGATGGAGGCTTACGAGGCCAGGGGGTAAGGCCCCAGCGTGTGGGAGGCCCACCCTCGGGCCGAGCCGTTTCGGCAGAACGGGAGGACGGCATCGCGGCGAGGGCGCCGCTCCTACAACCTCGGTTGGAACAGCCCTCCCCAGGAAGGGAGAGGGGCCAAGACATCCTGCACGGACGTGCCTCAACCAACCCAGGAGCCCCCGTGAAACCCTTTCCCATCCCGGTCGTGTCTCCCTCTTCCTCCCCCCTCGGCGCCACTGGAAACCCCATCGCGGGCATGGACGACGAGGGGCTCGATTTTATGCCGGTTCCCGGCCCCATGGAGACCTTCCATCCCCCCATCCTGCCCGATCCCGAGGCGGTCGCCGCCTGCACCCAGGGCTGGGCGGCACTGGAGGAAACCGTCGCGGCACTGGCCGAGGCGGCCCAAGGGGACAGCCCCTCCCCCATCCTGCTGAACGAACTGCCTCAAGCCGACCGGGAGCTGGTCTCCCAACTGCTGGGCGAGGGGGAGGTGCGCATCACCACCACCCACGGCATCGTCATTCAAGAGTCGGTCTACGCCGGGGTGTGGCAGGTGCGCCAAGGGGATGAGGTCCACATCGAGGTCGGGCCGCTGCCCGCCGCCCTGCTTGACCTGCTGCCGACCCTGCCGAGTGTGACCCTGCCCGAAACGGCCCCCGATCCTCTGCCCGAGGGGGTGATGAACCTCTTCCCGGTGTTGGCCGAGATCGGCGCGGCGTCCGCCGAGGTCACCCCGGAGTCGCCCCCCCACATCCTCAACTTCACCCTACTCCCGATGACCCCCCGCGATTTCGACCTGCTCGACGCAGCCCTGGGCCGGGGCGGGGTGAGTATTTTGAGCAAGGGATACGGCAACTGCCGCATCACCCGCACCGGGCTACGCCACGCTTGGTGGGTGCAGTACTTCAACACCCAGGACCAGCCGATCCTCAACACCATGGAGGTGGTCCACCTGCCCCAGGCGGCGCAGGCGACGGTCGAGGATCTGGCCGACAGCCGCGACCGGCTGACCCGGACGGTGCGCGAATACCGGGAGATGATCGCCTCGTGACCGAGGTAGAACTGGCCGACTGGTTTGCCTGGGTGCAGCGCGAGCGGATGCAGGATGTCCCCATCCTCCACCCCGGTTTGCAGGTCGAGGCGGTCGGTTTTTGCGATTGGGAGGGTGGCCGTCTCGGCGTCCTGATCACCCCCTGGTTCATGAATCTGATCTTCATCCCCGGTCTAGAAGAGATCCCCGAAACGCTTCAAACCCAAGGGCACCTCACCTTGCCCGGCGCCACCTTTCCCGCCACCCCCACTGACGAACAGGGGATTGGACGCTGGTGGTCTTCGGGGCTGGAATCCCCGATGTTCCGGTTTGCAGATCAGGCGGCGGCGGTCGCCGAGGCGCTGGCGGTGCTGGAGCGGGCGCTGCGCCGCCCGGAGCCCGCGCCGGTGGCGCAAAGCAGGCGGGATTTTTTGCGGGGGCGGTTCGGGGGCTGAGGAATTTGCAGGAGGCCTCCCCGACGCCGAACGGCGGGCCAAATGGACCCTCGGGGTTCATCGGTTCGCGGTCAGGGACCGCTCCTACAAAAAAACAAACGGTCGTTGCGCCTGAGGAATTTGTAGGAGGCGTCCCCGACGCCGAACGGCGGGCCAAGTGGACCATCGGGGTTCATCGGTTCGCGGTCAGGGACCGATCCTACAAAAAAACAAACGGTCGTTGCGTTTGAGGAATTTGTAGGAGGCCTCCCCGACGCCGAACGGCGGGCCAAGTGGACCCTCGGGGTTCATCGGTTCGCGGTCAGGGACCGCTCCTACAAAAAAACAAACGGTCGTTGCCTCTGAGGAATTTGTAGGAGGCGTCCCCGACGCCGAACGGTGGGCCAAATGGGCCCTCGGGGTTCATCGGTTCGCGGTCGGGGACCGCTCCTACAAAAAACAAACGGTCGTTGCGTCTGAGGAATTTGTAGGAGGCGTCCCCGACGCCGAACGGCGGGCCAAGTGGGCCCTCGGGGTTCATCGGTTCGCGGTCAGGGACCGCTCCTACAAAAAAACAAACGGTCGTTGCGTCTGAGAAATTTGTAGGAGGCGTCCCCGACGCCGAACGGCGGGCCAAGTGGACCCTCGGGGTTCATCGGTTCGCGGTCAGGGACCGCTCCTACAAAAAAACAAACGGTCGTTGCGTCATCCCGGTTGTTGCCACTGGTCGGGGGCGGTGTTGGTGCATTCCGGGTTCGCCGTGGCGCTCCGGAATGGCTCTGTCCGGGTCGGTAGGAACGCCGCCCTCGGCGCGTTATTTGAAACAATGGCGGATCCCATGCACGAAATGTCCTTGGCCGAGTCGCTGGTCCAGATCATCGCGGAACAAGCCCGCATCCAGCACTACACCAAGGTGCGCAAGGTGCGGCTGGAAATCGGCGCCCTGGGGGGGGTTGAGCCGGAGGCGATGGCCTTTTGCTTCGACATCGTCACCCGTGGCACCCTGGCCGACGGGGCCGAATTGGAGATCCTGAACATCCCCGCCAAAGGGTGGTGTCTGGTCTGCTCCAAGGAGGTCACCATCGCCCAGCGCTTTGATCCTTGCCCCGACTGCGGCGGGTATCAGCTTCACGTCACGGGGGGGGAGGAATTGCGGATCAAAGACCTGGAGGTCGATTGATGGAGCGCGACTTTTCCAAGCTCAGCCGTGAGATCCAACCGATGCCGGGCGACATCGCCGCCCTGCTCGAAGCGCGGGGGTTGATGACCCGCTACCGCGCCCGCCCCCCCTACCAGCAGAACGACTATCTGGGCTGGATCGCCCGGGCCAAGCGGCCCGGAACCCGGCAGAAGCGGATCGAGCAAATGCTGGAGGAGTTGGCGGCGGGGGATCGCTACATGAAAATGGTCTATCGGGGGGCTTAGGAAGGGGCGCGCAAAAACCTGTGGGAGGCGACTTCTGTCGCCGAAGCGTAGCCTCAACCGGATCGATGTTGGCAACCGAGGGGAAGACCTCCCGAGCCATGGGGTAAATGCACCGGGCCCCCCCGTTCGGCGACAGAAGTCGCCTCCCACAGCCACGGGTGCAGCGGTCGAACACACATGGGGGATCTCGTCCACGGGTCTGGGTTTTGGCTCTGAACTCCATTCGCTTTGCCCCAAAAGGGCGCGCTTACAAGCGTTAAAGCAATCGCGCCGAGGGCGGCGCTCCAACAAGTTGATTGCCATGACGAGCCAATCCGTGTCTAAGAACTCATAACCGTTCGCGGAAACCCCCTCACGTTTTGTTTCGAGCTCGGTGCTGTACTTGATTTTCTTCGCGTCCTTCGCGGCTTTCGCGTGAGTCGCTTTTGATCTTGTCGATTCGATCAACCAACGAGCCTCGCCATGTGCCTAGCCATCCCCGCCCGCGTCATCGAACTCACCCCCCCCGAAATGGCGGTGGTCGACATCGGCGGCGTCCGCCGTCCGGTCAACATCTCGATGGTGGATGCCGAGCTGGGTGACTACCTGATTGTCCACGTCGGTTTCGCCATCTCGAAAATCGACCCCCAATCGGCGAGGGAGAGTTACGAGTCGTTCTTGGAGGTCGCCGAGGCGATGGGGGATGCCGAGCTCAAGGCGACCATCGAGCAGGCGATGGCGGGGATGGAGGGGTGAGGATGGGGCGCCGCAGATCCCCCCTGCACGGGACAAGAGCAAACCCATGCCCATGAAATACATCGACGAATACCGCAACGGCGCCGTCGCCCAAGCGGTCGCGGCCCAGATCCAAAAAGAGGCCACCCCCGCCCGCCACTACCGCTTTATGGAGTTCTGCGGCGGCCACACCCACGCCATCTTCCGCTACGGCATCGAAACCCTGCTCCCTTCCAACGTCGAGATGGTCCACGGCCCCGGCTGCCCGGTCTGCGTGCTCCCCATCGGCCGGGTCGACATGGCGGTGCAACTGGCCCAAAAGCCGGGGGTGATCCTGGCCTCGTATGCCGACATGCTGCGGGTGCCGGGCTCGGGCAAGGTCAGCCTACTCACCGCCAAGGCGCGGGGGGCCGATGTGCGCATGGTCTACTCGACCCTCGACGCCCTTGAAATCGCCCGGCAAAACCCCAACCGCCAAGTCGCCTTCTTCGCCATCGGCTTCGAAACCACCACCCCGATGAGCGCAAGCGCCCTGCTGCAAGCCCAAGCGCAGGGGCTGACCAACTTCAGCCTCTTCTGCAACCACGTCATGACCCCCCCCGCCATGCGGGCGATCCTGGGGATTGAGGGGGTGCCGCTCGATGGCTTCGTCGGCCCCAGCCACGTCAGCACCATCATCGGCACCCGCGCCTACCGCTTCGTCCCCGACGCGTTCGGCAAGCCGGTGGTGATCTCGGGTTTCGAGCCACTCGACGTTTTGCAGGCAATTTTGATGTTGGTGCGCCAGGTGAACTCAGGCAGGGCCGAGGTCGAAAACGAATTCGCCCGGGCGGTAGGGGAAGAGGGGAATGTGAAGGCGCAGACGGTGATCGACCGGGTGTTTCAGGTGCGCGACCGCTTCGAATGGCGCGGCCTGGGGGCGATTCCAAGCAGCGCCCTTGAGCTGCGCCCTGAGTGGCACGACTGGGACGCCGAACGCCGCTTTGATCTTGAGCCCATCGTCGCCAGCGACCACCCCGCCTGCCAGTGCGCCAGCGTCTTGCGGGGTCAGATCAAACCCCAGGACTGCAAGGTCTTCGCCACCGCCTGCACCCCCGAGACTCCGCTGGGGTCGTGCATGGTTTCGTCGGAGGGGGCCTGCGCGGCGTATTACCGGTATGGCAGACATCAGTCCGCCGGTTAACCCGGAATAACGTGTGGGAGCGCCGCCTCGGCGCGATTATTTGTAGCAAGCAATCGCGCCGAGGCGGCGCTCCCACACCTTTCTGAATTCAACCCCGAGGCCCCCATGCCCCACCTTGACTGGACCCACGGCCGCATCGAAATGAACCACGGCGGCGGCGGACGGGCGATGGCGCAGTTGATCGACGAACTGTTCGCCGCCGTTTTTGCCGACGCCGAACTCGACCGCCGAGGCGACTTCGCCCACCTCGACCTCCCCCCCGGACGGGTGGTGATGGCGACCGACGCCCACGTGGTCTCCCCTCGGTTTTTCCCCGGCGGCGACATCGGGGGGCTGTCGATCCACGGCACCGTCAACGACGTGGCCATGTCGGGGGGGCGCCCCCTCTTTATTGCCGCCACCTTCGTTTTGGAGGAGGGGCTGCCGCTGGTTGAACTCAAACAGATCGTCGAATCGATGGGTCATGCCGCACGCGAAGCGGGGGTGCGGATCGTCGCGGGCGACACCAAGGTGGTGGAGCGGGGCGGCTGCGACGGCATCTTCATCACCACCACCGGGATTGGGGTCGTGCCCGAGGGGATCGGCGTGGGGGTTGATCGCATCCAAGTGGGGGATGCGGTGCTGATCTCCGGCTCCATCGGCGACCACGGGGCGGCGATCATGTCGACCCGCGAAAACCTGAGTTTCGCCACCGATCTGACCTCCGACACCCAGTCCCTGAACGACCTGATCGCCGCCATGACGACGGCGGTCCCGACGTTGCGCTGCCTGCGCGATCCGACCCGGGGGGGGCTGGCGACGGTGCTCAACGAGTTCGCCGCCAGCGCCAAGGTCGGCATCCGCATCGAAGAGAACCAAATCCCGGTCAAGGAGCCGGTGGTCGCCGCCTGCGAGTTGCTGGGGCTCGATCCCCTTTATGTCGCCTGCGAAGGAAGGTTGGTGGCGGTCTGCCCGGCGGATGAAGCGCAAACCCTGCTCGCCGCCATGCGCGCCCACCCCAAGGGGGAACAGGCGGCGATCATCGGAAGCGTGGTCGAGGACCCCCGCCACTTCGTGCAGATGACCACCGCCTTCGGGGGGACTCGCATCGTCGATATGTTGACCGGGGAGCAGTTGCCTAGGATTTGTTGAAGCGCCAAGGCGGCTCAGGCGGGGGCAAGCCGAGGATGGGTCTCCTCACCCAGCAGCCCCAGCACCAACCCCGAAAGCAGCATCGAACCGACCACAAATCCAAAGGCGGCCTCCAGCGAACCGCCCAGGTGGGCGGCGATGCCTAAACCGAGTCCGCCGATGCCGTAGCCCAGATCGCGCCAAAAACGGTAGATACCGATGGCCGAACCGCGCCACGCGGGATGGGCGATGTCGGCGACGGCGGCAGACAGATTGGGATAAAGCAGCGCCATGCCGAAGCCGGTCACGGCTGCCGACAACGACCACCACGCGACCCCGTCGCCCAGCAGCATCATCGCCACCCCCACAGCGCAGATCCACATCCCCCCAACGTTGGGTTTGTGGCGGCCAACATGGTCGGAAAGCTTGCCGGTGAAGAACTGCGACCCACCCCAAACCAGGCCGTAGATCCCGACGATCCAACCGATGCCGGGCAGATCGACGCCGCGCTGGTAGAGAAAGACCGGGTAGAACACCCAGATCAGCGCATCGACGAATTTTTCTACCAACCCTGCTTGGCACAAGGCCGCCATCCGTCGGTCGCGCCACGACATCAGCGAAAAAACCTCCCAGGTGGTTGGGTTCGTCCCAATGTGGGTCGGATAACGGGGCTGGGGACCGACGACCCGCCCGGATGCATGGGCCGCAGCCTCGATCCTCGCCCAAGGCAAGGTCTCCTTAACCCCCAGCAGGGTTAGCCCAATCGCCGCAAAAATGGTCACCGTGCCGAAGATCATCAGGCCGCTGCGCGCCCCCACCAGCGTGGCCAAGTAGGCGGTCGCGATCCCCGCCAGGGCCAAACCGACATAACCCGAAAACTCGTTCATCCCGATGGTCAGGCCGCGCTGGTCGGCGCGGGTGAAATCGAGCTTGGCGGTTTGGGTCATCGACCAGGCCAGCCCCTGGTTGATGCCCAGCAGTACCGTGGCGGCGACGATCCAGTTCCACGATGGGGCGTACCCAATCATGACTGGGATGGGGAGCGCGGCGATCCAACCGAGCAACAGCACCCGTTTGCGCCCAATCCGCTCGGAGAGCCTGCCCGCCACGAAATTGAGGCTCCCCTTGACGAAGCCAAAGGCCACCACGAAGGCGGCCAGCAGCATGAAGGAGTTCTTCGGAACGTCGAATTCGGATTCGGCCAGGGCGGGGACCACGGTGCGGGTCATGCCGATGGTGAAACCCACCAGCATGACTTGCAGGAGCTGATGCAGGAATTGGCCGAGGTTGGCCCGAATGCCGTGGGTTAAGGGGGGGTGGTGCATCGCTTAACCCGCCAGGTTGGCGGCCACGATCTTCGCCATGTCGACCGGGCGGGGGGGGATCTCTTGGAGCAACCCGGCGACGAACGCCTCCCGGTCCAACAACAGGGCGGGATTCCAACGCTTTTCAAAACCGATGGTCGAGCTTGGTTTGCCCGAAAGCCCAGCGCCGCACACGCTGCCCGCCTGATGGCCGGGGAAGATTTCGACCTCGTGCGGCAGAGCGAGCAGCTTGGTATGGAGGCTGTCGTGAAGCTGCCCTGCCATCTCCCGCTCGCGCCCCAGCAGGTCGGGGCGGCCAACCGCACCAACGAACAGGGTGTCGCCGGTGACCACGAACCAAGGCGCCCCCCCCCGCCTAAGGTCGGTGACCAACAGACAGATGCTGTCCGGGGTGTGACCTGGGGTATGCAGCACCTCGACCGCGACGTTGCCCAAGTCGAGCATCTGTTGATCGTGGAGCGGCTCGAAATCGAACCCCACCCGCCCCACGTTCGAGGTGTGCAAGCCGTAAGGGGCTCCCACCATCTGGGCCAGCTTGCGGCCACCGGAGTAGTGATCGGCGTGGACGTGGGTGTCGATCACGTAGTCGATGGCGACGTTGCTCCTCCTGGCCTCTTCGATAAACCACCCCTCGTCGCCCGCGACCACATCCACCGCCAGCGATTTGCCCTTGGTACCACAGCCGAAGAGGTAAGAAAGTGAAGACTCCTTTGTTGCCAATTGTTTGAAAAACATGGGGCACCTCTCGTGTTGTGGATTGAAATCGCGGGCGCTTACGGGGGCCGTTTCGGTCAGAACACCAGCACCTTGTCGGCCCATTCGGTCCATCCGGCCAATTCGGCCAGGGTTCCTTGATGGGCCCCTGGGACGAGTTCGGATGCCTCGATGCCCCGGGCCTTCATGCAGGCGCCACACACCCCCACGCTTTGTGGCGCCGCCTGAGCCACCCGCTCCAGCATGGTCTGGATGTTGTAGTACCCCTCCGGTACCTTCTGTCCCGATTTGGCGCAGGCGGCGCCGTCGCCGAGCAAGAACAGCCGCACCTGGTTGTCCGGCCTGGCGGCCAAGGCCACCGCCAGGCGCAGCGCGTTGTAGGCATACTCGGTGCCGTAGGGGGGGGCGTTCACAATGAAGAGGGTTTTCATGGCATCCTCCTGCGTATGATCTAAAGGAATGAAGAATGTATTCCAGTTTTTTGCGACACAAAAGACAAATTACGGGTGCTTCAATGAAACAATCTACTAGATACTGGAATTAACATGGGCGGCGGGCGCGAACTCAAAGATCGGCTCTACGAACAGGTGGCGCGTATTGGCAAGGCGTTTTCCAGCCCCAAACGGTTGGAATTGATCGAGTTGTTGTGCCAGGGAGAGAAAACCGTCGAGACGCTGGCGACCGAGGCTGCCATCACCGTCAAACTGGCCAGCGCCCACCTGCGCGCCCTGCGTATGGCGCATCTGGTCCAGACCGAACGCCGGGGTAAAAACATCCATTACCGGCTGGCCGATCCTGCGGTGGCCGATCTGTGGGTGCGGATCCACACCCTGGCCGAGGGACGCTTGATCGAGCTGCGTCAGGCGCTCGCATCCATCGCGACCCAGCCGAACGATTGGGTGGCCAGCGACCGCGACGGCCTGCTGCGGGCGGCCCGCAAGGGGGAGGTGGTGGTGCTCGACGTGCGCCCAGCGCAGGAGTTTTTGAACGCCCACCTTCCCTTTGCCCGCTCCATCCCGGTGGACGAATTGCGGCAACGGTTGGGCGAATTGCCCAAAGACCGCCCCATCGTCGCCTATTGCCGGGGGCCGCTGTGCCTGATGGCGCCCGATGCGGTCGCCTTGCTCCGGCAGGAGGGGTTCGATGCCATGTTGCTGCGCCAAGGGGTCGCCGAGTGGACAGTCGCCGGGCAATAGGTATCTGGAAGGCAGGTGAAGCGGGCCATGTTCCGTAGGCTCCCAAACAAGAGGCCATCGATCATCTGCGGCATTGAATCCCATGCCTTGTACCGACCGTATTTTGACGGAAGACCGACCATGCCCACCGCCCGTCAAGCCGCAGGCTCCATCCTCGGCGCCGTCCACGAAACCACCCGCGACCTGCATAATGCCGGCTTCATCGACAAGCGGCGGATGCACCATTGCGGCGCCCTGTGTCGCCATGACAACCCCGTCGCTGGCGTCGCCATCACAACGGGCGATGGCAACCCCGACCGGCGGGAGGATCGACGATGAACGTATTTCCCTGGCTCATCCCCCTGCTCACCCTCATCGTCATCGCCTTAACCCTCTATGCGGTTTGGCTCACCCTACGCGCCCCGCTACTCGATCCCCTCGCCCCGAACACCGCCGACCTCCCCCCTTTGTCGGTGGTGATTGCCGCCCGCGACGAGGAGGAGCGCATCGCCGAGGCAGCGGTCTCATTGCTGGCCCAGGACTACCCGAACCTCGAAGTGATCCTGATCGACGACCGCTCATCCGACCGCACCGGCGCCATCCTCGACGATCTGGCTACGAACGAACCCAAGCTCAAGGTCATCCACATTGAAACCCTGCCCGAGGGGTGGCTGGGCAAGGTGTACGGGCTGCATGTCGGCATTACCCAGGCGCGCGGCGATTGGATCCTGTTTTCCGACGCCGACGTCCACTTCGCCCCCAACACCCTGCGCCGCGCGGTCGCCCACGCGCAGCGCCGGGGGCTCGACCATCTGGCCCTCTTCCCCCACATGATCAGCTCCGGCTTCTGGCACGAGGCGGTGATGGCCGCCTTTCGGGTCTTCTTTTTGATCGGCACCCGGCTGCACGAGGTCGACGATCCGAACAAGCCAACCGCCCTGGGGGTGGGGGGCTTCAACCTGTTTCGGCGCACGGTGTTCGACCGCACCCCCGGCATGGCCTGGCTCAAGGACGAGGTGGTCGACGATGTGGGGCTGGCCCGAATGCTCAAGGGGGCTGGGGGACGCAACGGCTGGGGCTTCGCGGGGGAGGCGGTGTCGCTGGTTTGGTATCCCTCGCTCAAAGCGATGTTCTTCGGCCTCGAAAAGAACCTTTTCGGCGCGGTCGCCCATTACTCCTATCTGCGCCTGGGATTGCAGATCACGGCCATGTGGGGGCTGGCGGCCGCCCCCATCCTCGCCCTCTTTCAGCCCGAGGGCTGGATTCAAGGGCTGGGGGTTGCCGCGCTGCTTCTGACCGCCACCGGAGCGGCGGTCGCCAAGGTCCGCTTCGGCATGGATCTGCTCCCCTCCCTCGCCGCCCCCCTGGGGCAATTCGTGGTGGGGGTCATGATGCTGCATGCCGGATACCGCTGCTGGCGCCAAGGGGGGGTGAACTGGCGGGGGACGATCTACCCGGTCGAGACCCTCAAACAGGGGCAGCGGGTGAAATTCTGAGCCAACACCCCGCCAAACCTGCACTTTCCACCCCCCGTGGGGTCGCATCCCGCCAGCGGTAATGCCAAGATGCGTGCGCCTGGTCACCAACTCCATCCCCCTTTGGGAGGCGCACATGGACACCGAACATCTACTTGAAGAACTCGATACCGAACCGCTGCTGGGCTCGGCCAGCCACGGCGCCCTGGCCCGCATCCTGCGCCTAGCCCCCATGGGGGTCGCGCTGCTCGACGACGAAGCCCGCTTCGATTACCTCAACCCCCACCTGTGCCGCATGCTCGGCTATGCCGAGGAGGACCTGCTCGGCACCCCCCTGAACGAAATCATGGATCCCGAACACCGCGAGGCGCAGGAGGGCGAATTTGCCCAGGCAGTGGAGCTCGGAAAACCGCTCAAGGGGGAGTGGTCGCTGCTCAATCTGCGCGGCGAGGTGGTGGTGGCCCAGTTTCAGGCGCTGCCCCTGCCCTGGGATGGTGAGGATCCCGGCTGGGTGGTCTCTCTGATCAATGTCACCCGAATGAAACGGGCCGAGATGCAGGTCAAGGAGCTGGCTACCCACGACCCCTTGACCGGCCTACTCAACCGCACCACGGGGCTGGCCGCCCTCGATCAGCAGCTCAAGCTGGAACGCCGCCGTCAAACCGGCCCGATGACCCTGGGTTATCTCGATGTGGTAGGGGTTAAGCAGGTGAACGAGACCTACGGCCACGGGGAGGGGGATCGCTTGATTCTTAATGTCTGCCGGGTGGTGCAGGAGGCTATTCGCGATTCCGATACCTTCTGCCGGTTGGGGGGCGACGAGTTTTTGTTGCTCTTCCCCGATTGCTCGCTCCCCTGCGCCCAGGGGACCCTGGCCCGCATCCGCACTGCGCTGGAGCGCTTCACCCAAGAACAAAAACTCCCCTTCCCCGCCGATTTACACATCGGTCTGGTCGAGTACCCGAGCGCGGGGGATCTATTGCTCGACGAGTGGGTGGCCCAAGCCGACGCCGCCATGAATCGGGAGCGACACAGCCGGAGCGATCAGGTGGCTTCGTAGGCAGCATCCCGATCCGAGAAACCGATTTGCAGAAGACGCAGATTCTTTGTCCGGCAAACCAGCTTCTGCCCCCTTTTTGCGCCGATTGAATCTGCGTCTTCTGCTGATCGATCCCTTTTACCCCCCCCCACCGGAAAAGATGCGCGACCCCAAACGCAAGGCCCCCCGACCTCTCAATAAGGTGAGCATCGAAGGGTTCATGGCGGCCCTTCAGTCGGCTAACCCCGAACCCAAAGGGGAGCTGAACTTTGAGTCGACTTATCAGCTGTTGGTGGCGGTGGTCCTCTCGGCCCAGGCGACCGATGTCTCGGTCAACGCGGCCACCGCCCACCTTTTTGCCGATGCCCCCACCCCCGAGGCGATGGTGGCGCTGGGGGAGGAGGAGATCCGCGCCCACATTCGCACCATTGGTCTGTTCAACACCAAGGCTAAGAACGTCTTGGCGCTCTCAAAAATCCTGCTGGAGCAACACGGCGGGCAGGTCCCCGGCGACATGGATGCTCTGGTGGCGCTGCCGGGGGTGGGGCGCAAAACCGCCAACGTGGTGCTCAACATCGCCTTCGGCCAGCCGGTGATTGCGGTCGACACCCACATCTTCAGGCTGGGCAACCGCACGGGGCTGGCCCCCGGCGCCACCCCCGAGGCGGTGGAACAAGGGTTGATGCGCCGCCTGCCCACCCCCTTTTTGCGCCACGCCCACCACTGGTTGATCCTGCATGGGCGGTATGTCTGCACGGCGCGAAAACCGCTGTGTGAAGTGTGTGTAGCACGTGGGTTTTGCGGGTATCCCGACAAGGGCGCAAAACCGGACTGAATTGGCGCATAAAACATTGATTCTAAATGACTAATATGCGGGAATCCCGCCTGGAATGCAGGGTTGTTTTGCACCCCGTCACGGAACCATCACATACTCAATCCATCTTCCTCATGCCCAACACGAAATCACCCCTTGCATCGTGGAGCGTTGTGCCTACGATCCGCGCTTTTCCCAGGTCCTCATGGGCCGAAGCCGCTAATGGGGCGGCATCCTCCTTCAGGGGGGACTGACATCTAATGAGCCTGCACCGCCGCGCCACCATCATGGCCCTCGAAGAGGACCGACCCACCCCCTTCCTGGTCACCGACTTGAACCGGATTACCCGCAAGGTCGAGGAATTCCGGCGTCATCTTCCGATGGTGAAGATGCACTATGCGGTGAAGGCCAATCCCAACCCCAGTGTGTTGGCCCATCTGCTCGAACACGAGGTCAGCTTCGAGATCGCCTCGATCCAAGAGCTGCACGCCCTGATCCGCATTGGCAAAGATCCCGCCGATGTGCTGTTCTCCAACCCCATCAAACCCGACCACTCGATCCGCGAGGCCTATGCCTTGGGGGTCACCACGTTCACCGCCGATTCCATCGACGAGATCGACAAGATCTGGGACAACGCCCCCGAAGGTAAAATCGTCATCCGCATCGCGGTGAACAACGAGGGGAGCGATTGGCCGCTGAGCCACAAATTCGGCCTGCCCCCCCACCTGCAAGAGCCGCTCTTCACCCGCGCCGCCGAGCGGGGGCAGAAGATCATCGGGTTGACCTTCCATGTTGGCAGCCAATGCCGCCGCCCCGAAGCCTGGAGTCAAGCGCTGGAGCAGGCGATGCCGGTGCTCGATCTGATGCGCCGCTGCGGCCACACCATCGAACTCATCAACATGGGGGGGGGCTTCCCGATTCAGCATCTGCGCCCGATCCCCAGCATGGCCGAGATCGCCGCCCACCTGGTTCCCTCGCTTGAGGCGCTGCGTGAAGAGCTCGGCCCCGACGTGCGTATCGTCGCCGAGCCGGGCCGCTACCTGGTGGGCGATTCCAGCGTCTTGGCGACCAAGTGCATCGGACGGGCCGAGCGGGCCACCGGCATTTGGCTCTACTTCGACATCGGCGCCTTTGGCGGACTGGCCGAAACCCTGGAGGGGTTCGACTACCGGCTCATCACCCCCCGGGATTCGGAACAATCCATGGACTGCACCATCGCCGGACCATCCTGCGATTCGGTCGATGTGATCTTCCGGGGCAAGGCGATCCCCGATCTGCACATTGGCGATCTGGTGCTGATCGAAAACACCGGCGCCTATACCTCGGCCTACGCCTCGACCTTCAACGGCTTCCCGCTGCCCGAGGTCTACATCCTGCAAATCGAGGAAGAGACCGAGGCGGCGTAAGGCTCGATGGACGGTGGCGGTAGGTCTCAGAGACCGATGGAACCTACCGCCACAACCGCCCCGATCGCATCACCCTCCCCCTCCCACACGATTGGTTTGGCGTTGGCCCCCCTTTTGGGGACAATGGGGCGGTTTCCCCCATTGGTTTGGAATTTCGTCCCGCACAACGCGCATGATCGCGCCCGACCAACCCCGCATGAGGTTGACCGATGAACTTCGAGCAAGCCCGCCAGAACATGGTCCAGAGCCAAGCCCTCACCGAAAAGGTGCTCAATCCTTTTGTGCTCAGGGCGCTCGGCGAAGTCCGCCGCGAAGACTTCGCCCCCGAGAAGGTCCGCACCCTGGCCTATACCGAGATGCACATCCCCTTCGGCGCCGATCCCAGCCAGGTCATGCTTACCTCGGCTCAGGATGGTTGGTTTTTGCAGGCCTCACACATTGAAGACAGCGACCGCATTCTCGAAATCGGCACCGGCACCGGCTACCTGACCACCCTGCTCGCTCGTCTGGGCGCCTCGGTCGATTCGATCGAGATCGACGCGGGTTTGGCCAAGGCGGCCACCGAGCGGCTGAAAAAGGCGGGGGTCGAAAACGCCACTGTGCATGTCGGCGACGCTCTGGCCCCCCTTAAGATTGCAGGCCCCTTCAACGTCATCATCGTCAGCGGTTCGATGGTCGAACCCCCGGCCCATTTGCTCGATCTTCTGGCCGACGGAGGCCGCTTGCTGGTTTGCATGGGGACCCCCCCCATCCTGCACCTGCGGGTGTTCATCCGGTACGGTCAACAGCTCGACGCCTTCGACGTTCACGAAATGCGGGTGCCCCGTCTGATCGGGGTCAAGGAACCCAAACCCTTCGAGTTTTAAGCTGCGAGGGGGGAGCCGGGATGGCTCCCCCTTTTCGCCCTCAAGGCCGTACACCCCATGGAAACACCAATCTCCCCCACCCGCCGTCGCATTCCCCTCTTCCCGCTGCACACGGTTTTGTTTCCCCACACCTTGACGGTGCTCAAGATCTTCGAACCCCGCTACCTCGACCTGATCCGGGAAACCCTGCCCGGCAACGGCGAGATCGGGGTGGTGCGGATTCGCTCCGGCGCCGAGGTCGGCACCCCCGCCGAGCCCTTTGAGACCGGCACCACCGCCCGCATCCTTTCGGTCGACCGGGATCAGGGGCTGATGCAGGTGGTGCTTACCGGTGAAGAGCGCTTTCACATCCAGCAGCTCATCCGCCAAGGCGATCGCCTGTGGGCCGAGGTCGACCGCCTGGACGAGGCTGAGCACGAGGGGGATGAAAAGCTGGTCGACGAAGTGCTCGACGAGATCGGCTTCATCCGCTCCATCGCCGGTAAACACGGCCTGCCGATGGAGGAGGAGCCCCCCACCGAGCGGGATCCAGTCACCCTGTCTTACATGGTCTCCGACGCTCTGCCGGTCGATCTGGCCACCAAACAAGAGCTGCTCGAAATGCCCGACGCCACCCAGCGGCTGGAACGGCTGCTGGGACTGATGCGCCGCTCGCGCTTGAACATTCTTAAAAACACCTTCGAAGGGGGCTCGTTGCACTAGCCCCGGATCGGAAGCTCGACATGCACCGCCGCTCGTTCAAACGCCACGATCTCTACCTCAACCGCGAACTTTCATGGCTCGCCTTCGACGAGCGGGTACTCGGCGAGGCGACCAACCCGGCCAATCCTTTGCTGGAACGGCTGAAATTCCTGGCGATTTCGTGCTCGAACCTCGACGAGTTTTTCGAAGTACGGGTGGCGGGTGTGGCGCAGCAGACGGTGCATGGGCTGAACGTCAAAGCACCCGACGGTCTGGCCCCCAGCGAGGTGCTCGACGAGATCGAGGTCCGCTGCCACCGCATCGTGCAGCGGCAGTACGACCTGCTCAACGACGACCTGCTCCCGGCGCTGGAGCGTGAAAACATCCGTTTCATCCGCCGCTCCCAGTTGCTGCCCGAAGAGCGGCGCTGGGCGGCCCGGTACTTCCACGAAGAGGTCTACCCGGTCCTAACCCCGGTGGTGATCGACCCCAGCCACCCCTTCCCCCAAGTGCTGAACAAGTCGCTCAACTTCATCGTCACCCTGGAGGGGACCGACCATTTCGGCCGCGAGGTCGAGCTGGCCATCGTTCAGGCCCCCCGCATCCTCCCCCGCATTTTGCGTCTGCCCGACGTGCGCGACGGCGACAACTTTGTCTTCTTGTCGGCGATCATCCACGCCTACGTCGATGAGCTCTTCCCCGGCCTGAAAGTGACCGGTTGTTACCAATTTCGGGTCACCCGCAACTCCAACCTCTTCATCGACGAGGAGGAGGTCGAAAACCTGCTCAAGGCGCTGGAGGGGGAGCTGCGTTACCGCCACCGGGGCGACGCCATCCGGCTTGAGGTCGCCGACAACTGCCCCGAAGAGGTCTCCGAGCGGCTGCGGGTGCAGTTCGAACTCGACCCTGAAGATGTCTACCGGGTCAACGGCCCGGTCAACCTCTACCGCATGATGGACGTGATGGGGATGGTCAAACGACCCGACCTGCGCGACGCCCCCCACCGCCCGGTGCTTCCCCCCCGCTTTGTCGAGGCGGAGGCCGAGGGCAAGTCGATCTTCGACGTGCTGCGGGGCGGCGATGTGTTGCTCCATCACCCCTTCGAGTCGTTCTCACCGGTGACCGAACTGCTGCGCCAGGCGGCGGAAGACCCGCAAGTGTTGGCGATCCGCATGACCCTCTACCGCACCAGCACCGATTCGGCGCTGCTCAAATCGCTGATTAAGGCGGCCGAATCGGGCAAGCAGGTGGCGGTGGTGGTCGAGATCAAGGCCCGCTTCGACGAGGAGCGCAACATCGCCTGGGCGCGGCGACTTGAAGATGCGGGGGCGCAGGTGGTTTACGGCATCGTCGGCTTTAAGACCCACGCCAAGATGTTGTTGGTGGTGCGCAAAGAACAGGGGGGGCTCAAGTTTTATGGCCATCTGGGGACCGGCAACTACCACCCCAGCACCGCCAACCTCTACACCGACCTGGGGTTGCTGACCACCGACCCTGTGCTCACCAACGAGATGCTCGAACTCTTCATGATCCTGACCGGGGCGGGACGCTACCCACCCTTCAAAAAGCTGGTGGTCGCACCGGTCGGGCTGCACAAAAAGATGATGGCGTTGATCGACGCCGAGCGAAAAAGGGCGCTGGCGGGGGGAGAGGCCTGGATGCTTCTGAAGATGAACGCGCTGACCGAGCCCAAGGTGATCGAGGCGCTCTACAAGGCGAGCAACGCCGGGGTGAAGATCACCCTGATCGTGCGCGGCGTTTGCTGCCTGCGCCCGGGGGTGCCGGGGGTCTCCGAGAACATCGAGGTGCGCTCGGTGATTGGCCGTTTCTTAGAACACACCCGCATCTTCGTTTTCGGCAACGGCGGCGATCCGCTGATCTACTGCGGCAGCGCCGACTGGATGGACCGCAACTTCTTTCGCCGCATCGAGACGGTCTTCCCCATCGAAAACCCCGCCTTCAAGAAGCGGATTCTTGAAGAGATTCTGGGGAGCTACCTGGCCGATACCCAGCAATCCTGGCGGCTGGACGGGGGGGGGCAATACCATCAAGTCGTCCCCGCCGAGGGTGAAAAAACGGTCAGCGCCTTTGCTCGATTGATGAAGTTGGGGGAGGAGGGAAAGAAGGTTTAAGGAAGCGCTGACTGAATAGCGCTTCCGAGCAGCCCAGCTCTGCTGTCGTAGGAGGCGACCTAAGTCGCCGAAGCTTTTGATTTTTGCAAAGCGTCGCTGAAAAAGGAGGCCTTTAATCAGCGTTTCCTTAGGGGCACTTGTTGGAGCGCCGCCCCCAGCGCGATGGAGGGTTGCCCCCCAGGTTGCCCCTTCGACAAGCTCAGGGTAAGCGCCATCGGCGGCGCCTATCGCCCCCTGACCCCCCACCGGGACCCCACACCCCATGCCCGACCTGACCCTTGAAGCCCTAACCACCCACCACGTCGGTCCGGTCGACCTGACCATCGCCGCCGGTCGCTGCACCGTGCTGCACGGCCCCTCGGGTGCGGGCAAGAGTTTGCTGCTGCGGGCGATTGCCGACCTCGACCCCCACGAAGGGAGCGTCCGGTTGGGCGACACCGCGTGTGAGGCAATCCCCGCCCCCCTTTGGCGCAGTCGGGTGGGGCTGCTGAGCGCCGAAAGTCGCTGGTGGTACCCCACGGTCGGCCCCCACTTCCCCGCTGGCACCATCCCCCAAGCGCAGAGCCTCGGTTTTGCGGCTGACGTCGCAAACTGGGAAATCCGCCGTCTCTCGACCGGAGAACGACAGCGTTTGGCGCTGCTGCGGCTGCTCGCGCACCAACCCCAAGCGCTGCTGCTCGACGAGCCGACCGCCAGCCTCGATCCCGACAGCGTCCTCAAAGTTGAAGGGCTGGTCGCCGCCTACCGCGCCGAGCAGCAAGCGCCGGTACTTTGGGTTAGCCACGATCCGGCCCAGATGGGGCGGGTCGGCGACGCAGTGGTGCACATCAAAGGGGGAAAACTGCTGTGATTTTGCTGTCCTCTTTCGATCTGGCCATCGCCGCCGGACTCATCGTTTTGCTGGCGCTGCTGAGCTGGCGGCTACGTTTGGGGCAAGAAAAGGCGCTGCTGATCGCCGCCACCCGTACCACGGTGCAACTGCTGCTGATCGGCTGGGTGCTCAAGGCGTTGTTCGCGGTGTCGGACTGGTATTGGGTCGCCCTTATGGCGCTGGTGATGTGGCTGGCGGCGGGACGTGAGGCCTCCGCACGGCAGAGGCGCCCCCTGGCCGGGGGGTGGGGATTCGGGGTTGGGACCGCCTCGATGTTTGTCTCTTCGTTGGCGGTGACGGTGCTGGCGCTGCTGGCCATCGTCCAACCCGATCCCTGGTACACCCCTCAATACGCCATCCCCCTGCTCGGCATGCTGCTGGGCAACACCATGAACGGCATCGCCCTGGGGCTCGACCGGCTGACGGTCGAGGCGTGGGATCAACGGGAGACCATCGAGGCGCGGCTGCTGCTGGGGCAAAGCGGGGAAGCGTCGCTGCGGGAGACCCGGCGCGAAGCGATGCGCACCGGGATGATCCCCATCGTCAACGCCATGGCGGCGGCGGGGATCGTTTCGCTGCCGGGGATGATGACCGGGCAGATTTTGGCGGGCGCCCCCCCCATCGAGGCGGTGAAATACCAGATTCTCATTATGTTTTTGATTACCGTGGGGACCGGTCTGGGGACCATCGCCGCCGTCTGGTTGGGATCGCGTCGATTGTTCGATGCCAGGGAACGGTTACGCTTGGATCGCATCGGGGGTGGGGGCAGGTAAAAGCAGGGGGACACGCCGTTGATGGCGTAGGGTGGATAAGCGCAGCGCATCCACCAGACAGGCGATTCGCTCACCCCCCACCGCTCGGTTTAAAAACCTTTTTCCACAGATTTCGCAGATTCACACAGATTAAACCCAAGATCTCTTTGGGTCGTTTGCCTTTAAATCTGCGTAATCTGTGTGAATCTGCGGAAAAGGGTTTTGATCTGTTGCGGCAGGAGTGATGCCACCCCCTGCATGCCGGACGTCGCTGCGCTCTTCCGGCCTACGACTTCCCCACCAACCAGAATCTCCCCCCAAGGAGACACCATGCCCCACCACCCCGACGGCCACCGCGTTCCCCACAAGGACGAACTCGACCCCGCCCTCCTCGCCCGGGTGGCGGGATTGATCGGCGACGCCCCCCACCCCCGCGACCTGCTGATCGAGCACCTGCACATCCTGCAAGATGCCTTCGGTTTTCTTCCCGCCGCCGCCCTGACCGCCCTAGCCCACCGGATGGGTCTCTCCGCCGCCGAAGTTTTCGATACCGCTACCTTTTACGCCCACTTCCGTGTCGTCTCCGAGGGGGAACAGCCCCCCGCCACCGCGCCGATCAGGATCTGCACCTCGCTGGTGTGCGGCGGGTTGC
This sequence comes from Proteobacteria bacterium CG1_02_64_396, assembly GCA_001872725.1. NCBI lineage: Bacteria > Pseudomonadati > Pseudomonadota > Proteobacteria bacterium CG1_02_64_396. The sequence goes on from MNWR01000022.1 coordinate 24,448, forward strand.
ACGGCGGTGAAGCGGTGGCGCAGTCTGTGGAGGAACACATCGCCGAACAAGGGAGGGTCGTGCGCTCTCCCTGCCAGGGGCGTTGCTCCGAGGGGGTATCGGCGTTGGTGGGATGGCGTCCGGTAACCCATAGCGATCCGGCCAAAATCTTGGCTGCGGTGGCGGCGGGCCACACCGAGCCCGACCCCCTCCCCCTGCCCGAAATGTCGTTTGGCCATTTGCGCCGCTGCCATGCCGGGGAGCTCAACCGCGAGGCGGTGTTGCAAACCTTGGACGACGCCGGGCTCAAGGGGATGGGGGGGGCCGGGTTTCCGGCAGGGCGCAAATGGCGCTCGTTGCTGACCGAGCCGCAACCTCGCCTCATGGCGGTCAACATCGACGAGGGGGAACCGGGGACCTTCAAGGACCGCTACTACCTGGAGCACCACCTGGAGCGGGTACTGGAGGGGATTCTGATCGCCGCCTGGGTGATCGAGGCCAAGACGGTCTACCTCTACATCCGCGACGCCTACACCGCCCACCGGTTGCTGCTCGCCGAAGCGCTGCAACGGTTGCAAACCGACCCGCCGTTCCCTGTGCCCGAACTGCATCTGCGCCGTGGCGCCGGGGCTTACGTCTGCGGCGAGGAGACGGCGCTGGTCGAGTCGTTGGAGGGCAAACGAGGAATGCCCCGCCAGCGCCCCCCCCGCATCGGGGAGGTGGGGCTCTTCGGCCGTCCGACCCTGGTCCACAACCTGGAGACCCTGGCCTGGGTGCCCGAGATTCTGCGCAAAGGGGCGGCCTGGTTTGCCGAGCAGGGGCGCCGCGGCCGCTCGGGGCTGCGCACCTTTTCGCTCAGCGGTCGAGTCGCCCGCCCTGGGGTCTACGTCGCCCCCCTGGGGATCACCCTGCGCGAGCTGATCGAGGAGTACGGCGGGGGGATGGCGCCGGGGCACGCGCTGCGCGGCTTTTGCCCCTGCGGCGCCTCGGGAGGGCTGTTGCCCGCCCGCGCCGCCGACACCCCGCTCGATTTCGACACCTTGCAACCGCTGGGCAGCTTCCTCGGCTCGGCCTCCATCGTTGTTTTCTCTCAGGCCGACGACCCCTACCAACTGGCACTCAACGCCCTGCGTTTTTTGCGCGACGAATCCTGCGGGCAATGCACCCCCTGCCGCGACGGCACCTATGAGTCGACCCTGCTGCTCGAAAAGGGGGAGCGCGACGCTACGGTGTGGGAGCCGCTCTTCGAGGTCATGGTCGAGGGCTCGATCTGCGGCCTGGGCAAATCGGCCCCCAACCCGATTCGATCCTTGCTGCATTACTTCCCAGAGGCGTTGCCGCGATGAACCAGACACCACCCTCCCCTCTGAGATGATCCCCTGCCCCGCCTGTGGCGGCAGCGGCAAGGTGAAAGCGGAGGTCTGCTGCAACAACGGTGCGAAGGAGTGCTGCGGTGGGTTCGTGCCGGGGGAGGTGGTATGTATGCGGTGCTGGGGAGCGGGAAGGATCAAGGCGCCGCGAAAGGGGGGGGAGGCCGAGCAAATCCACCTTATTCAAACAGCCTTAGCCGTTTAACCTGGGCGTAGGTCAGCACCGCTACGAAGAAATTCACCCCCACCAGCAGCAGCGAATACCCCAACATACCGAGCACCCCTGCTCCGTTTTCCGAAGCCCACTCGCGGATTTCAGCCTCGAACAGCAGCGGCATGGTGGCGGCCAGCACGTAGGCCCAGCTTGGTCCAGCGGCGGAGCTGATCTGCCCCCCGCACACGGTGCAACGCAGCGGCTGACGCATCAGCATCCAGCGCCCCAGATTGCCCCACCCCAAACGGTGGTAGGGCAGTTTTCGGTCAATCGTTGTGCCCCTGCCCACCTCCCGATCCCTGCCCCCAGCCACGACCGCTGTTGCCCGAATTGCCACGGTCTGCGCTGTTGCCCGAATTGCCACGGTCTGCGCTGTTGCCCGAATTGCCGCGGTCTCCGCTGTTGCCCGAATTGCCGCGGTCTCCGCTGTTGCCCGAATTGCCACGGTCTCCGCTGTTGCCCGAATTGCCACGGTCTCCGCTGTTGCCCGAATTGCCACGGTCTCCGCTGTTGCCCGAATTACCGCGGTCTCCGCTGTTGCCGCTGTTGCCGCTGTTGCCGCTGTTGCCGCTGTTGCCGCTGTTGCCGCTGTTGCCGCTGTTGCCGCTGTCGGAATTGGAGTTGTTGTTGGTCGTGATGTCGTAACTCAGGGCGCTGCGGCACCACCCCGGCATGTAGTTTGAGGGCAGGTCGAATCCAGCGCCGATCGCTCCGCAATCCCAGGTGATGGTGGTTCCCGAGGCGACACCCTGAATCGTGACGTACTGCTTGCCGACTTGAACGTCGGAGGCGAGCGCCTGGGTGGGGTAGAGGCGGATGTGCACAACCCCGGCGGCTGGGAAGTCGAACAGGGTTTTGTTAATCATCGAGGTGGGAGCCACCACCGAGTCGACGGTAGCCGGCAGCGCCTCGTGTTCGGCCAGGTAGGTTTCGATGTCTTTCTTGTAGATTTGGGCGTAGTCGAGCATCCCCGCCGCCCGGCTTTGAATCATTTGGGTGCGATACATGGGAATGGCGACCGCCGCCAGCACCCCGACGATGGCCACTGCGATCATCAGCTCCAGCAAGGTAAAACCCCGCGCCGTCCCGCCTTGCAATGTCTGCATCGCCGTTCCTCTCAAATCTGAAAGTCCATACCTGCGCTCATCCTACCCCACCATGATTCGGCGTCGAGATGTGCGTCGCAGCAAGAAAAATCGCCAACGCCACGTGCGTGCCATCAACCCACGGTCTTGTGCGATATCTCACTATCCGATCCCGATGGAAGCAAGAAACCATAAAAACAAAAACAACTGACGTTGTGTTCCGCCCTAAGGAAGCGCTGATTTATAGCGCTTCCAAGCGACCCGGGGATGGGCCGCCAAAATGGAGCGCTGTCGTAGGAGGCGACCTAAGTCGCCGAAGCTTTTGATTTTTGCGTAGCGTCGCTGAAAAAGGCAGGATGCCTTGAATCAGCGCTTCCTAAGTCTCCCTGGCATTATTCCGGGCTCCCCTGGAATAATGCCGAGGTATCTGGGGCGATGGGCTAAGAAGTCGCCCCCCGCTGGATCGCGCACCCAACATATGGGGTTATCATGAACACACTGACACTACGCCATTGGGGCTGGTTGCTGCTGGTCGCCGTCGCCGTGCAACTCGTCGGCTGCGGCGGCGGCCACCGCTCGGCAGGGGGCGATGCCATCACCACGGTGGTGCAGACGGCCCAACAGCAGGTTGGCATCCCCTACCGTTGGGGCGGCGAAAGTCCGCAGGGGTTCGATTGCAGCGGCTTGGTGCGTTACGCCTACAGAAGCGTCGGAGTCGATGTCCCCCACTCGACCGAGGGGCTGCTCGACCGGGTCGACCGGGTGCCGCTGTCGCAGATCCGCCCCGGCGACATCCTCTTCTTCAAGGTCGCCCCCCCGAAGATCTCCCACGTTGGCCTCTACGTCGGCGACGACCGCTTCATCCATGCCCCCAGCAGCGGCAAAACGGTCTCGTACGGCAGCCTGAAAAACCCCTATTGGAACAGCCACGTCGTGGCGGCGGGGCGGGTGTTTTAGCCGGGGTCTTCACGGTTTGCTCGTGCGTCATTGCTAATCGCAGCTATGGATTTCTCGCCGCCCACGCCAGAAGCACAAGCTGCCCAGCCACACCCTTTTAGGGGGGACGCGCTGCGTCGCGTCCCCCCTTCCTCCCCCGGCCACAGGGCGGCCACAACGCAGCGTGGCCCTCCAAAACATCGCCATTGCAGGCCTTATCTCCCCTTCGACAACTCCACCGCTTCCCCGCTAAGGTCCCACCCCCGCCCTCTGTTTCCGACCTGCCTGACCGGGAGGCACCCCTTGATTTCGATCCAACCTGTCGCCCCACCCCCCTTCCACTGGTGGTCGGCCGCCCCCCATCGCCCCTTCTTTGCGGTCGGTTTGGTCCAAATGGTGCTCACCATCGCCTGGTGGGGGGCGGAATTGACGGCGCGGCACACCGGCTGGTGGCCGATGCTCGACATCGTTTACGCCACCTGGGCTCACCAATACCTGATGCTCTCGGGTTTCATCCCCTTTTTGCTCTGCGGCTTTCTGCTGACCATCGTCCCGCGCTGGCTCGGCCAAGCCGAGATCCCCGCCCAGAAATTCGTCTTGGCCTGGAGCCTGATGACCGCCGGGGCGCTTGTCTTCTGGATAGGCATGTTCACCAGCGAGGTGCTGCTCGGGGTGGGGGTGGTTTTGACGGGGCTGGGCTGGGTGCTGGGGTGGATCACCCTGATGCGGCGTTTGCTTCGGGGGGGACGCGCCGAGGGGCGGCGCCATGTCGCCTACGCCCTGACCGGCGCCGGGCTGGGGATCGTCGCCCATTTCGCCTGGGGGGTATGGCTGTGGCGGGGCGATTGGATCTGGCTCGATCTGGCCCGCGAACTAGGGGTGTGGGGGATGATGGTGCTGATGCTGATGGTCGTCCTGAACCGGATGTACCCGGTCTTTGCGATCAACGGCCTGCACGAACAGCTCGGCAGCCTCGCCCCCGAGGTAGCGCCCCCGACCAGCCCGAGTTGGTTTTTGCCCCTGGCGGTGGCCTTGATCGCCGGACGGGTCACCCTGGCGGTGCTGGGAGAACAGCCCTCGCTGTGGCTCTTCGATCTGCCCCTATTGACCGCCGCAGCCTGGGTCGCCTGGGGCTGGCGCCTCCCCGCCCTGATCTTCGCCCCCCTGGCCTGGACCCTCTATGTGGGGTGGATGTGGCTGCTGGTGGGGCTCACGTTGGAGGCGATCCAAAGCGGGGCGCTGGCGCTGGGTTACGGAGAGCTCTTCGGCAAAGCGCCGCTGCACGCCCTGGCCATCGGCTTGTTTGGCAGTGTCTTTTTGGGGGTGGCGGGACGGGTCTGCCGGGGCCATTCGGGGCGCCCCATGGCGGCCGACCGGCTGACCACGGCGGTGTTCATCCTCTTTCAGGCGGCGGTGCTGGCGCGGGTGCTGGGGGAATTCCCCCAGCCGGGAGGCGATACCCCCTTCTTCAACATCGCCGCTGCCTTGATCTGGGTGATCTGCGCGGTCGGGTTTGCCTGGCGGCACCTGCAGATGGTGGTGTTGCCGCGAGTGGACGGCAGGCCGGGGTGAGTTGATGCGTTGGGGGTAGGGGTTTTGGTGGGAGCGGACTTCTGTCCGCGAATGAAGAGGCAACCCCGATCCCCAAAAACCACCCGAACGATGTGCCCCCTGGAGGGACGCGCTCCGTCGCGTCCGCCGTTTGTTGGCTGAATCAAAAACGGCCACGACAGAGCACGCCCCTCCAAAAGGCAAGATCGACCCCCGTCGCCACAACCGGAGCACGCCCCGACAACCCAGCTCCGCTTCGGCGACAGAAGTCGCCTCCCACAGCCAAGGGGGAAGGTCGGGGTTTGGGGTGGGGGTTTGGTGGAGGTTTTGGTGGGAGCGGACTTCTGTCCGCGAATGAAGAGGCAACCCCGACCCCCTAAATCCGCCCGCACGGTATGCCACTGGAGGGACGCGCTCCCCTCCCCCCTACAACCCCTCCATCACCGCCCACGCCACCCCGCGCAAGCGCTCGAATTCCCCATCCACACTGTTGAGCCGCACCCGGTACAAACGGCCCGACCGACACCCGTACCGTTCCCAATTATGGAAGCTCGGCGTTTGACCGGGAGCGTCGATCCAGCGGTATTGCAGCTCGAAGCCCTCGCCCCGGCGCAGCGCCCGCTCGGCGATCAACTCGCTGTTCAGGTAGGTGGCGATCTCTGCCAGCAGCGCCACCCGGCGGGCGTCGAGGTCGCCGCAGGGGCCTAGAGGTTCGACCGCGATGAAACTCATGCCGGGGGTGGAGGATTCGGGGGGCCAGAGGTCGATGGCGCCGCTGGATTTGGGGTCATCGGCGCTCCAGTCGGCGGGGTAGAACACCGTCAGGTCGCCCACCTTCAGGGTTTGAAACGGGGGGGGACGGTCGAGGGTTTCGGAGCCGTTGGGGTTGAGCAGGCGGTAGTGTCCCTCCCCCCCGGCCAGGTAAAAACGCAGCCGCGCCCCGACGACAAACCCTCCCCGCTGTCCCCCATCCCCCTCC
>MNWR01000023.1 GCA_001872725.1 Proteobacteria bacterium CG1_02_64_396
CGATTTGAGAAAATCCCCCCCCGCACCCAACATTCCCCCCTTTTCCACCCACCACCCCATCGAGTTCGCGTGACCCCTTCCCCCGTCGCCATCGCCCTGTTCTACGGCCTGTATTTCGCGGTCCTGGGCATCGTGCTCCCCTTCATGCCCCCCTATTTTGCTTCGTGGGGGCTGTCGGCCATCGGGGTGGGTTCGGTGATCGCCGCCTTTCAGGTGGCCAAGAGTTTCGGCGCTTTGATCGGTGGCGGCGCAGCCGACCGTTGGGGGCGCACCCCGGTGCTCGCCTTCACCCTGGTCGGGGCGCCGCTGGCGACCCTGTTGTTGTTGACCGATCTGCCTCAAATATGGGGTTGGGGAATCCTCGGCTTCTCCCTCTGGGTCACCCTCTTCGGCTTGATGCGGGCCGCCCCCCTTCCCCTGGTCGAGACCATCGCCATGACCGGGGTACGCGAGCAGGGCTGGCACTACGGGCGGCTGCGGTTGTGGGGCTCGGTCGGCTTCATCGTGGCGGTGCTGGTGGCGGGGGTGGCGGTCGACCGGTTCGGCCCCCGAGCTTTTCCCTGGGTGATCCTCCCCTTTTTGATGGGCTTGGTCCTCTTGATCCCCCGTTTGCGCGAGGCGACCCCTGCGACCTCCCCCTCCCAAAAGCCGGCCCCCTGGCCGATCCGGGAGGCGGCGCCGCTGGTGGCTGCTGGGTTTTTCATGCAGGCCTCCCACGGCGCCTACTACGGCTTCTTTTCGCTGGCGATGGCGCAGCGCGGTTATTCGGCGACCTTGATCGGCCTGTTCTGGGCCATCGGGGTGCTGGCCGAGGTGGGGTTGCTCAACTATGCCGACCAGCTGGTGCGCCGCTTTTCCGCAGCGCGGCTGTTGTTGTGGGCGCTGCTGCTGGCGGTGCTGCGCTGGACGGGGCTGGCCATGTTCGACGCCATCGTCGTGATCCTGATGTTGCAAACCCTGCACGCCGCCACCTTCGCCATCTTCCACGTCGCGGCGGTCAATCTGGCCAAGGAGCGGGCTCCCGAGGGAACCGAAAGTCGGTTCCAGTCGCTCTACTCGGCCGGTTCCTTCGGTCTGGGGGGGGGCGTCGGGATGTTCTCGGCGGGTTTCATCGTCGACGGGGCGGGGTATGCTCCCGCCTTCGGGGTGTCGGCGGCTATGGCCTTGGCGGGGTGGTGGGTGGCCCGGCGCTGGCTGTAGATCCACTTTGCGTGGCCCTCGAACCTCCAGATCTCAACATGTATCGCCGCTGTTTCGGCAGCAGGGAGAACACATGAAACGTCTTTCAATCATCGCCGTGTTGGTGGCCGCTATTGCCGTCGGGTGGATCGCCCGCGAATGGCAGGACGTACAAGGCACCCCCCCCCTCGCCATCGCCGGCAATCCCGCCTCTGTCAAAGGGGTTGCCCCCCCCGGCAGCTACCGCGACGTGGTTGCCGCCGCCATGCCGGGGGTGGTCAACATCGCCACCTCCCGCACCGTGGTGCGCCAGTCCCGCCAAGATTTCTTTGGCTTCCCCATGTTCGGCGCTCCCGAACAGCGGCAGGAACAGAGCCTCGGTTCCGGGGTGGTTCTATCTGCCGATGGGGTGATCGTCACCAACAACCATGTGGTCAAGGATGCCGACGAGATCGTCGTCTTCACCGCCGACAACACCTCTTACCCCGCTACGTTGGTGGGGGTCGACGCCCAAACCGATCTGGCGGTGCTGCACATCGTCCCCAAGGCGCCGCTCCACCCCCTGGCGTTCGGCGATTCGGAGGCGGTGGCGGTGGGCGATGTGGTGCTGGCCATCGGCAACCCCTTTGGCGTCGGCCAGACCGTCACCTCGGGGATCGTCAGCGCCCTGGGCAAAACCCAGCTGGGGATCAACGAATACGAGGATTTCATCCAGACCGACGCCGCCATCAATCCCGGCAATTCTGGGGGGGCGTTGATCGATACCACCGGCGGCCTGATCGGCATCAACTCGGCGATCTATTCCAAGTCGGGGGGCTCGATGGGGATCGGCTTCGCCATCCCTGCCAACCTGGCCAAGATCGTGGTCGAGTCGATCCAGAAGAACGGTCGGATGCTGCGTGGCTACGTCGGCATCGCCGTCCAGCCGGTCACTGCCGACGTCGCCCAGGCGCTGGGGATGGAGCGCTCCCAAGGGGTGCTGGTCTCCGATGTAAGCAAGGATGGTCCGGCGGCCCAAGGGGGACTCAAGGCGGGCGACGTGATTCTGGCGATCAACGGCCACGCCGTGCGCGATCCCAAGGATCTTCGGGTGCGCACCGCCTATTCCCCGGTGGAGAGCACCATCGATTACCAGGTGCTGCGCGACGGCAAGACGATGCAGGTGCAGGTCAAGGTGGCGGCCCAGGAATTGGTCAAAGGGCGCAGCGCCGTTCTAGAGAAGGGCAAGCTGGCCGGATTGACGGTTGAGGATCTCAACTCCGAATGGCGCGACGGCCTCAAACTGCCCGAGAACGCCCAGGGGGTGGTGGTCACGCAGGTCAAGAACGGCTCGCCGGCCGCTCAAATCGGTTTCGAACCAGGGATCGTCATCCTGGCGATCAACCGCCAGCCGATCCTGAACGTCGGCGACCTGCTGACCCAATACGGCGGGGGAAGCGGCACCTTGTTGCTGCAACTGTTGGTCGACGGCAGTCAGAGGGTGTTGGTGCTGCGGTGATGGAGCGCGGGAGGGAATGATGAACAAGAGCGAGGCGTTGCGGTTCTTTGAGGAACACCGGCAGGTGTTGGTCGGGAGGTTCGGCATCAAGCGTTTGGCGCTGTTCGGTTCGGTCGTCCGCGACCAGGCCGACAAGGACAGCGATCTCGACGTTTTGGTGGAATTCGAACCGGGCAATCCCTACCGCCGTTACTTCGACCTGTTGTTTTACCTCGAAGACCAATTGCATTGTCCCATCGATTTGGTGTGCGCGGACGCCGTTCGCCCCCAGATTCTTCCCTACATCGAAAAAGAGGCGCTATATGTCGCGTGAGTGGCGTCTTTTCTTCGACGATCTGCTCCAAGCCTGCGAAAAGGTGATGGACTATGCCGAGGGTTTGGATCGCAAGGGGTTCGAAGAAAGCGGGATCAATTTCGACGCGACCCTTTGGAACGTTCAACTGTATGGAGAGGCGGCCAACCATATCCCCCCTGAAATTCGCGACCTCATGCCCGAAGTCCCCTGGCGCGAGTTGATCGGGATGCGCAACCGCTTGATTCACGGCTATTTCGGCATCAACAAAACCATCCTTTGGCATGTGGTGGCGGTCGAAACGCCTAGGAGGCTGTCGGACTTGAGCGTCCGTAGCGAGCCGAGTGGGGAATCGAGGCCAAATTTTCACGGTTTTGAGGATCATAGTGGTGACTATGTGACGAAAAACCGGGGAAATTTGGACCGATTACCCGCCGGCGCAGTAGGACGGTCTCAAGTCCGACAGCCTCCTAGATTGCACGACACCCTCAAAACCATTGCACGAACCCGGCCCGAGCTTTTCGAGGGGCAAAGTCCATGACGCTCGCGGCATGTCGCTGATGGGTTCCCTCGCTCTGGACAACCCCCGCGTTCTCTTCGTCTCCAACTTCGCCGAGATGGTCGGCGGGGGGGAGCACAGCCTGCTCGATCTGATCGCCACCCTGCGCGGTCGGGTCGAGCCGATCCTGACGGTCCCTGCGGAGGGGGAGGTGGCGCGGCGGGGACGGGCGCTGGGGATTCCCATCGCCATTGTCCCCCAGCCCCCCATCGGTTGGCGGGCGCTGGGGGGAATCGTCGCTTGGCTCAAGGCGGTGCGGGCGCTCAAGCCCGATTTGATCCACGCCAACGGCTCGCGCAGCGCCTTTTATGCCGGAATCGTGGGGCAGCGCCGCAAGATCCCGGTGCTTTGGCATTGCCGCATTGCCGACCTTGACCCCCGCCTCGATCCGATCCTGCTCAAAATTCTCACCGGCATCATCGCCAACTCCCACGCCACCGCCCGCCGCTTCGGCCCCCGTCCCCCCATCCCCGTGACCGTGGTGCACAACGGTTTCGATCTGGCCCATTGCCGGGAAGAGGTCGAGGCGATACCCCGTCCCGAAAAGGGAAGGGTCATCCTGGCGGTGGCCCGCTTGAGTCCGTCTAAGCGAATCGAGTATCTGGTCGATGGCTTCTTGGCGCTGCAAGAGCGTTTCCCAAATGACCACCTCTGGATTGTCGGCGACGACGACCCCGCCGAGGTCCCCTACGCCCAAGCGACGCGCGAAAAAAGCCGCCCCCTGGGAGAGCGGGTGCGTTGGGTTGGCTCGGTGGCCGATGTGCGCCCCTGGTACCGGGCCGCCGACTGGCTGGCCCTGCCCAGCCGCCGAGAGGCGTTTGGCCGAGTGGTGGTCGAGGCGATGGCGTTGGGGGTGCCGGTGTTGGCCTTTGCCCAGGGGGGGGTGCCCGAGATTGTGCGGCAGGGGGTTGATGGGGTGTTGGTGGAGCAGGACGGCCTGGAGCCTTGGATTGCCGGATTGGAGCGGGTGTTGACGCTGGAGGAGACCGAACGGGCTGCGTTGGGGGCGGCGGCCCGAGAACGGTCCGAGTCGTTCTCGTTGCAGGCGACCGGCTCTGGGGTGTTGGATGTCTATCGGCAGTTATTGAAGGTGCGGGTGTGAGGGGGGCGCTGACCCGCAAGCTGGCTTCCAACACCTTTTGGCTCAGCCTGGGGGCGGTGGCAGGCAACATCCTGGCCTTCGTCACCCAGATCGGGGTGACCCGCTATTTCGGTCCCACAAACTACGGCATCTATGCCGGTATTTTTGCCGCCATCAGCGTCACCACGGTGCTGGCCGATTTTGGTTTGCGCGGTTGGGTGTGGCGGGAGTTGGTCCCCAGGCCCCGTATTCGTCGCCCCTTCCTGGGACTGGCTTGGGGGGTCAAAGGGATCTTCACCACGTTGGTCGTCGGAATCACCCTGTTGTGGTACCCCTGGGAGGAGGGGATTCGGGCCGAGCTGCTTTGGCCTTTGACCTTTTATCTGCTCTTCCAGGGGACGGTGCAATACGTCAACTCCCTGCAACTGATTCGGGAATTGGCCCGCTCCATCGCGGTGACGATCCTGGTCGAACGCTCTATCCCCCTGATCGTGCTGTTGCTGGCGTTTTTCTTAGAAAAGGACATGGTCTGGTTTGCCCAGATTTTGGCCGTGATCGAGGGGATTTGGTGCGGGGTCTTGATTTGGATCCTGCATTCCCGACAGCTGCCCGTGCCCCGTTGGTTCATGGGGGTTCGGCGCCTTAAGGTGGTCATCTCCGTTTTAAGCCCCATGGGGCTCTCCTTGGTTGTGGGGTTTTTGTCCTCCCGGATCGACATGGTGGTCATGGCCCGAACCCTTCATCCCGAAAAACTGGGGATCTACGCCGTGGCGATGACCCTGGCGACTGCGCCGCTTTTCATGGCCAGCGTCCTGAGCGCCTCCATCGGCCCCGCCATCGCCCGGGCCTGGAAGGATGACAAGGAGCTGTTCCGCGATTTGTTGTTGGAGGGGCTGCGGCTCAACGCCTGGGCTGCGGTAGGGATCGCCGGGGTGGTGGCTGCCCTCTCCAAACCGGCGGTCCATTGGCTGTATGGGCCAGCCTACCTCGACGCGGTCTGGTTGCTGCAACTGCTGGTGCCGCTGCTGCTGTTTCAGTTTGTCGCCGCCTATACCTCCCAGGTGGTGGTGATCGTCCGCCAACAACGGGATTTGCTGCGGATCGCCAACTGGTCCCTGCTGGTCTCGGCCCTGATCATCCCCTTGGCGATTTGGCGTTTCGACGTGGCAGGGGCGGCCACTGCCATGGTTTTGGCCGCGTGGTTCAACGTCTTTTTGTTGATGCAACGGATGGCTTTGATTGTCGGCCATCAGGGGTTGGGCCGATTTCTGCTCGCCCCGGTGGGGGGGCTGGTCGTTCTCCTGGTGTTGATCCACACCATGCAGTCCTTCGATCTCACCCACTGGCTGCAAGCACCCATTGCCCTCAGCGCTCTGGTGGTTTTGCCGATGCTGCTCGGGGGGCTCAAGCGGCGCGATTGGGACCGGGTGCGGCGGTTGTTTCGTCGGGAGCGGCAGGCATGAAGCTGGCTATAGATGTGCGCGAATGGGCCGGTGGGCTGCACACCGGCATCGGTCGCTACCTGCTGCATCTGCTCACCGGGGCGGTGGGTCGAGGGTGGGAGCTCTTGCCGGTGGGCGACGGGCAAACCTGCTTGCCTGCAAGCTTGACCCAGCTCGACCTGCACCGTCTGCCCGATGCCCCTGGCCCGCTGCAAGATCAATGGCATTTGCCCCGCTGGCTCGACGTCGTCGCCCCCGATCTCTTTCTTTCCCCCTACCCCAAAGGGCCGTGGATCGCCCCCTGCCCCGTGGCGGTGACGATTCACGATCTGCTTTACCTCGATCCCCGCTTTGCCCCGAGCGCCCGCAACCCCGGGGTCCGTTGGGCCAAACGGGGGTATGCCGCCGTTTCGGCCCGCCGCGCGGCATTGGTGATGACCGACTCGACCTTCTCCAAGGCTGAAATCCAGCAGCAACTCGGTATCGACAGCGCCGAGGTTTTTCCTATCGGGGTCGAGCCGCTGGCGGCGGGGGGGCTGGATCGGGAGGGGCTTCAGGCCCGGTACGGGATCCCTGCCCAGGGGGGGTACCTGCTCTGGATCGGCAATTTCCAACCCCACAAGAATGTGCCGTTTCTGCTCGATCTCTGGCAGGGGTTGGCAGGCGACTACCCCCATCATCACTTGGTGTTGGCGGGTCGAGGGGGGGAGCGGGCGGCGGCGATCCAGCGACAGATCCACGAGCGGGGCATTCCCCGGGTGGTATTGACCGGTTCGGTCGAAGATGCCGATTTGGTTTCCCTCTACCGCCATGCCGAACTCTTCCTCTTTCCCTCGCAAATCGAGGGGTACGGGTTGCCCCCCCTGGAGGCGATGGTGGCGGGGTGTCCGGTGATGGTTTCCGACCGGGCTAGCCTGCCCGAGGTGGTGGGTAAGGGGGGGCAGGTTTTGCCCCTTCGGGACGAGGTTTGGCAGGAGGTGGTGTGTCAACGGCTGAACAGCGCTCCATTGCAGCAAAAGTGGCGGGAGCGGGGCTGGGCACGAGCACGGCAGTTGGGGGCGGGGCGCTGTGCCGACATGGTGCTGGATCGACTGGAGGCGATATGATGAGCAATGAGGGTGGGTTCAAGGTCGCTATGGTTGAAACTGGTGGCTGGGGGGGGATTGGCCATTATACCCACTGCCTGTGCGAGGCGTTGTGTGATGCGGGGATCCAAGCCCGTTTGGTGACCCATGCCCGCAACTATCAATTGGACAAATTTCCCAAACATTACGAGGTCGAGAAGCTCTTCCTTGGAGATGGGATGGGGGCCGATTGGGAGCGGTTGCGCCGATCAGTCGCCCGGCATGGCGATGACTTCGTACATTTTCAGTCGATCATTGCCCCGCGGCGGGATTGGGCGATGTTGCGTTGGCTGCAGCTGCGGGGTGGTTTCCCCAAAGTGGTGCTGACCGCGCACAACATTCTTCCCCACGAGGTTCGGCTTGGTGATCGCTTCGCGTATCGCCAGATCTACAAGGCATGTGATGGGATCATCGTGCATTCCCAATCCAGCCTTGACCATTTGGCTCGGTTGATGGGCGACCGTTTCGTGAGCCGCCATCCTGTCACGGTTGTTCCCCACGGCCATTACGGCATGTTGACCGAACCAAATGGGGCGAGCCGGAAAGAGTCGTTGGCGACATTGGAATTGCCCGAGGCCCGCTACATCACCTGCTTCGGAGCGATCCGCCCCTACAAGGGCATCGATTGGTTGCTGGAGGCGGTGGCCGCTCAGCAATTGTGGCCGGACGACACGAAAGTATTGGTGATTGGCAAGGTGCTGACCGGCGTGCAGGAGGGGGATTTAACCGGCTTGGCCGAGCGCCTGGGGATCTCTGATCGGGTGATCTTCCGGTTCGAATACCTCGACGAGTCGCAGATTCCCGATCTTTTTGCGGTTTCCGACCTGATTGCTCTTCCTTACCGGAAAATCGATCAAAGTGGGGTTTTGTTGGCGGCGTTGGCGGCAGGTAAGCCGGTTTTGGCCACCCCAGTGGGGGCTTTTACCGAGATTGTCGACGCCAGCATCGGCTTCATGGCGCCGCAGGTGTCGCAGCATGGGGTGCAAACGGCACTGGCCATGGCATTGGCACAACGGGCGTCATGGTCGAACAGGGGGCGGGCGGCCTTGGCGTTGTCCGAGCGCGAGTTCGGATGGTCCAGAGTCGCCGAGCAAACCTTGGATTTTTACCGTCGGTTCGTTGGGTCGCCTATTGAGCAAGGGAGCACTTGATGTCGGACCCCATGCGTCCCATCCGTTTCATCCTTTTCAGCATCTTGCTCCAGCGCCCTTTTCGCGGGTTGTTGGACTGCCTGTGGGACGAGGGGATGAGCATGAACGATTGGGGACGCCACCTTGCCGTGGCCAAGAATCGGTTGATGCGGTGGGGGGGGATGGCGGTCGAACCGGGGGCCTTTTTGGCCTCCGGGATCCAGGTGACCCTGCCATCGCAATGCAACATCTGGGTGAACACCGGCAGCTTCATCGGCAAAAATTGCTTTTTCGGCAACCAAGCCCCCATCACCCTCGGGCGGGGTTGCTTGGTGGCCAACGACGTTCGTTTTTTGACCGCCAGTCACCGCACCGAGGATCTGGTCTATGAAGCCAAGCCGGTGACGGTGGGCGATGGGGTTTGGATCGGGGCGGGGGCGCTGATTCTACCCGGCGTCTGCGTCGGACGAGGGTGCATCGTGGGGGCGGGGAGTGTGGTCACCAAGGATTTGCCCGAATTTACGGTTTGCGTCGGTAACCCCTGTCGCCCAGTTCGCACCCGTGCCTTGCCGGTCCGGCAAAACATGGTCGATGGCCGCCCCCTCACCTTCGAGGCGTGAATGGATCCCCTCTTTCTTCTCTCTTTACCTCGTAGCGGTTCGACCCTGTTGCAACGGCAGTTGGGGAGCCACCCTGACATCACCACCTTGTCGGAGCCTTGGTTACTCCTCCCTTTTCTGGACGTGATCGACGGAGAAAGGACCTTCTCGATCTACGACCACGGCTACATCCACCAAGGAATCCGGGGACTGATCGAGCAGATCGAGGGGGGACATGCCGCTTATGCCCGGACGGTCGGCAAGATGGCCGAGGAGCTATACCGCCAAGCGGTGCCCACCCCGACCCGATGGTTCCTCGACAAAACCCCCCGCTACCACGCCATCGCCCACCATCTGCCGCTCGCTTTCCCCGAGGCCCCCTTCGTCGTGTTGGTCCGCCACCCCCTGGCGGTGTTGGCCTCGGTGATCGAGACCTTCGGGAAGGGCAATTGGTACTGGTTTGCCCACGAGATCGACCTGTTCGAGGGGTGGCGCAATCTGGCCCGCTTTTATCGCGAACACGGCGACCGCTGTTGCCTGGTGCAGTACGAGCAACTGGTGCAGGAACCGGAGGCGGAGCTGTCGCGCATTGGTGATTTTCTCGGGATCGAGGGATTGGCCGATGCCACAGGGGCTTTTACAAAAGTGCAGCTGGCGGGAATGCAGGATCCCACCGGCACCAAACAATATCGGCAGGTGAGCCGGGAACCGCTGCATAAATGGCACAGGACCCTGGGCAATCGGTTTCGCCGGGCGTGGGCGCGACGCTACATCCAGCGCTTGGGCGCCGATGATCTGAGGTTGTTCGGCTACGATCCCGAAGCGCTGCTTGATGAGATCGAACAACTGCCTGCCGGATTGCAGGGTGTGGCGGGCGATGTGACCCGAGAAATCTACGGTCGGTGGACCCGCTGGAGTCAGGGGGATGTCCGCCGCAAATTACGCCGTTTCCCCTCCAATGATCGATGTGTCTTGCGATGAGTGATTGCCCCACGATTTCGATCATCATCCCCTGTTATAACGCACAGGCGACCCTCCAACGCTGTTTGGCAGGTATCGAGCGCCAAAGTGACCTGGATTTCGAGGTGGTTCTGGTCGATAACGGCTCTCAGGATGCCACCTTGGAGATCCTGCGCGATTGGGCGCAGCAGGTTCCCTTTGCGGTGCAGGTGGTCGAGGAGTCCAAAAAGGGGGCCTCTGCGGCACGCAATGCCGGGATCCGGGCGGCGCGGGGAGGCTGGATCGCATTCACCGACAGCGACTGTGTCCCCGATGACGATTGGATTGCGCAGGGGCGACCATACCTAGACCGGGAGGTCGCACTTGCCGGCCCCGCGCCCGGTTCGTTCGAAGGGGATCTTCCCGCTAAGTTGGTTGGGTTGACCTCGCTTGTCGCCGGGTTGAAACCGTTTCGTTGGGATCGCCTTCCCCCCCAGGGGGTGAGCGGTTTTCCTACCGCCAACTTCTGGGCCCAGCGCGACATCCTGCTGGAGATCGGAGGATTCGACGAGGCGCTGGCCCCGACGGGGGAGGTCGGCGAGGACTTCGATGTTTGCGTCAAGATTCTGCGAGGGTATGGCCCCATCTTCTTCGATCCTGCCGTGAGGGTTCGCCACATTCACCCCCCCGGGATGCGGGAGCTGTGGGTGAAGGGGGTGCGCTACGGGCGCAGCCATCCCCGGCTGTTTGCCCGATATGGACAGGTATCGTGGATTTTGGAGGGTCCAGGGGGGAGGACCCTGGCATGGGGTGGGGGAGGGCCGCGCCTTTGGGTCCAGTTCCAAACTGCCGACAAGAAATTGGTGTTGCTGCTCTTGCTCGGACTGTTCGAGCCGTGGCTCTTCTGTCTCGTGCCTCTGTACGGGTTTTGGATCGCCCGCTTTCTCAAACGGCGGGCGCAGGAATTCGAGCGACAGCTCAATTGGGGGGAAAGCTGGGCCATGGCAGGGTTGTTGATCGTTCGCTCGTTGGCCATGACGGTGGGGCGCATTCAGGCCAGCAGGGGGGAGGGGGTTTTTACATGCTGAGCCCGCCGTCATATCCCGACCTTTCCGATACTTCGACGCCCCCGCAATCTCGATTCATGAGGGGCACGCCGTCGAGGGGGTGGGTAGCCCCACCTTTTACTTCTATGCACCTTTGCCGTTCTACCTCTATACCTTGCTGGGGACGATCACCGGGGTGACCGCTCCCGCCTTGCAGGGGTGGGAATACGGTGTCCTTTACGCCCTCTCGGGGGCGCCTTCTATCTGCTTGCCCTCCGTTTCGTAACCGAGCTGGGCCTTGGTCGGCGCTTCGTTGTACATGTGGTTCCCTTATCACTACGTCGACATCGAGGTGCGGGCGGCGATAGGTGAATCCTGTGCCTACATCTGGATTCCCCTGATTCTTCACTGGATCGGTCGTAGTCAACGTACGCGGCGCGATTTGGGGTTGGCCGGCCTGGGGGACGCGGGATTGGTATTGTCCCATTTGCCCAGCGCGCTTCGCAAAAACCAAAAGTAGCCTCCCCGATGCGACGTCGTTTTTGCTTCGCTCGCAAAATCGGCAGAGCTTCGGCGACTTAGGTCGCCTACTACGTAGGAGCGGACCGAAGTCCGCGAACGGTCTGCTTGGAAGCGCTGATCAACTCAACCCGAACGCCTCCCGTGAGCGTCCCGATCCAGAAACCGGTTTGCTTCAATTCGACATCATGCCGGGTCAGCATCATTGGGTGTTGGAGCGCTGCTGGTTGCCGAATGAATGGATCGGCTGGTCGATTTCCGTCGTGAGCATGGCAGGGTGGTTGTGGATGGGAGGGCTGGTCGGTCGTCGCAAAACGGTGCGTCCGCCCCCATAAGACAATCGAGTGTGGACGGATCGTTCGAAGTGCGCGCTTGATGCACAGTCGTAAAACAGAGGTAGTCGATCAAGCACCCGATGGGACTCCAATGACATCGTCAAAATTGTGGCCCCCAAACCGTCTTTTTTTGTGGGCGGTGGTACTGGTGGCGTTGGCCCTGCGGCTGATGACGGCGATGGCTCCGCTGACCATCAACACCAACGCGGTGAACTACGTTCAACACGCCCTGGCCATTGCGGCAGGGGGGACGTGGTTCCATCCGGTCTATTCCCCCGGTTATTCAATATTGGTGGGGGGGGGGGCTGGTTGCCCTGACCGGTAGGGATGCTGAGGCGACGGCGCGGGCGCTCAACGCGTTGTTTGGCGCCCTGACCTTGTTTCCCCTCTATTGGCTCTGGCGTTCGATCTGGAACCCTACCGCCAGCCCTGCTGGGCTGCGCCGCGTTGGCGCTTTGGCCCCTGGGGGTGCTGTACGGCGGCGAGGTGCGGACCGAACCGCTGGTCCTGTTCTGCGATGTGCTGGCGCTGGCCGCATGGTGGCGGGTCCTCAAGCAAGGGGGATGGGGTTGGGCTCTGCTGGCGGGGCTGGCCTGGGGTTGGGCCGCTTGGTCCAAACCCGAGACCCTGGCCTGGCCGGTGTTGGCGACCGCGGCGCTGGGGTGGTGGGGGCGGCGGTCTACCTTCCCTATGTGGTGCTGGTCCACGAACACACCGACCACTGGCAGATCGCCGCCAAGCAGGGGGTCAACGTCATGGTGGCCCAGGCGGTGGGCGATCCCGATTTTGCCGCCAACTACGAACGGATCCTCGATCAATTCCGGGAGGAGGGGGCCGCCCAGGTGGCCTTCGATCCGATCGCCACGGCCAAGCGGGTGGCGACCAATCTGCACCTGATCCACAAGTATGCCTTGCCCGAGGATTTCCCTCCGGCGCTGATCGCCTTGATCTTTCTAGGAGCCTGTCGGACTTGCCCCATCCCCCTATTGGGGGAGCGCTAAACCGTCGTTGATTGTCGTACCCGAGTCGGCGAGCAGGGCTGAGTGACCGGGGGGCTGTTTTGTGCGCGATTGAGGGGCTGAAACGGCGTTGCCCCGTGGACAGCGAGCCTTATTCAGGCCATGCGCAGCACATTCATCCGTTTCAGGTTCCAGGCCAACGCCACCAGGATCCATTCGCCACTGACCTTCGCCAGGCCGCGCAGCGAAAACTGCCGGAATCCCATCACCTGTTTGATGATGCCGAAAACCGGTTCGACGGTCTGT
>MNWR01000024.1 GCA_001872725.1 Proteobacteria bacterium CG1_02_64_396
GTACCGGCGTCTGCCGGGGGGTGAACTCGGGGGGGGGGATGTTGGGGGAGGGGGCCTCGATGGTGGGGTCGCTTAGGGCGGCAGGGGCTGCAACCCGGTGGCCCGCCCCCAGCAGCGCCGATTCCACTGCGCCGGTCACAGTGGCCAACACCCGACCGATCTCCCGGAAGCGAACCTCTTGTTTGGTGGGGTGGACGTTAACGTCGACCGACGCGGGATCGAGGGTCAAAAACAGGACCGCCTCGGGGAGGAGTCCCCCCTCCACCGTGCCCCGGTAGGCTCGACGCAGGGCGTTCGTGATGGCACGATCCCGCACCGGTCGGCGGTTGACGAACAGATGGATGGCCGCCCCCCGCCGCGCCGCCGTGGGCAGTCCCACCCACCCTTCGACCCTTAGGTCGCCCGGCCCCGCCGCCACCGGCACCCCGTTGTCGACGAACCAAGCCCCCATCAAATCGCCCAGCCGCTCCTCCAACGTCCGACCCAAGGCCTGTCGCACCAGGCGGTCGTCGTGGTATAGGCTCATGCGGGCTTCGGGGTGGGCCAGCGCGGTTTCGACGAAAACGGTTTCGAGGTGTTGCCACTCGGTGCGGTCGGCCCTTAAAAAGCGCCGGCGGGCCGGGGTATTGAAGAACAGATCACGCACCTCGATGGTAGTCCCCACCGGAGCGGCCACCGTTTCCCGGTGGCGCACCGCCCCCCCTGAAAGCAGCAGACGGATCGCCGCCTCTTGGCTGTCGGGGCGGGTGGTTAGGGTGAATTTGCTCACCGAGGCAATCGAGGGGATCGCTTCGCCGCGAAAACCGAAGGTGGCGATGGCACTCAGATCGTCGAAGTTGGCGATTTTGCTGGTGGCATGACGGGTAAGCGCCATGAAGGCGTCGTCCTCGTCCATGCCCGAGCCGTTATCACGAATCAAAATGCGCTGTTTGCCTGCACCTTCGACCCGCACCTCGATGCGGTCGGCACCGGCATCCAGGCTGTTTTCAAGCAGTTCCTTGAGGACAGACGCGGGGCGCTCCACCACCTCGCCTGCGGCGATTTGGTTGACCAAAGGATCGGGAAGTAGACGGATGATGCCCATGGACGAAGCCTATCATGCCGGGAATCCGGCATTCACCTTTTGAACGAAGCCCCTATGGGGGCGATGCAGACGAGAAATCCAAACAATGAGCGATCATGTCACCATCTACACCGACGGCGCCTGTTCCGGCAATCCCGGCCCCGGCGGCTGGGGCGCCCTGCTGGTGAACGACGGGCGAGAAAAAGAGCTGTGCGGCGGCGAGCCCGACACCACCAACAACCGGATGGAGCTCAAGGCGGCCATCGAGGCGTTGCGCTTTTTACAGGTTCATTGCCGGATCGATCTGCACACCGATTCCAACTACCTGCGCCAGGGGATCACCGAGTGGCTGCCGGGCTGGAAGCGCAAAGGGTGGCGGACCGCCAACGGCCATCCGGTGAAAAACCAAGATTTATGGATGGAACTCGAACAGCAGGCCCATCGTCATCAGGTCACCTGGCACTGGGTCAAGGGGCACGCGGGTCATCCCGGCAACGAGCGGGCCGATCTCTTGGCCAACCAGGGTTTACGCCGTGGTTGCCCCCCCCCGAGCCAGGATTCGCCCACCCCTTTTGCAAAGGTCTCTCCTCCCGAGGTTCCAACCCCCGTGCCGTCGCCCGCCGCCGCTGTGTCGTCTGAAACCCTTGTGCGTCGCTACACCCTGCGTGTGGCCCACACCTTCGCCGCCAGCCACGCGCTGCGCGGCTATGACGGCGATTGTGCCCGCATGCACGGCCACAACTGGCAGGTGGAGCTGTTTGTCACCGCCACAACACTCGACAAGGTGGGCATTGCGGTCGACTTCAAGGTGGTTAAGCAGACGCTGCGCGACATCTTGGCCACCCTCGACCACCACCACCTCAACGACCTGCCCCCCTTTCAGGCGCTCAACGCCACCGCCGAGAACATCGCCGCCCACATCTATGGGCAGGCGGCCCAGCGGCTGTTGGGCTGCGGCGGTCAGGTGAGCAAGGTTCGGGTCTGGGAGACCGAAAACAGCTACTGCGATTACGAGGAACTGACCTCATGACCATTCCCGATCTAGCCAAGGCCGACCCCTGCGTCGATTGCCTGGAAGACGTGCAAAACCGCTGCGACTCCAGGCATATCGACATCAACAAGGTGGGGGTCAAGGAGATCCGCTACCCCATCACCCTCGCGGTGAAGGGGGGGGGGCGGCAGCACACCACCGCCAACATCAACATGTACGTCAACCTGCCCCACCACTTCAAAGGGACCCACATGAGCCGCTTCTTGGAGGTGCTTTCGGAGCATCACCGGGAGATCTCGGTGGAGCGGATCGGCGAGATCCTGGCCCACATGCAAACCCGACTGGAGGCCGAGGCGGCCCACATCGAGATGACCTTCGACTATTTCATCATGAAAAAGGCGCCGGTCTCTGAGGCCGAAAGTCTGATGGATTATCAGGTCACCTTTCGGGCGGGGCGCGAGGGGGCGGTTCTCGATTTCATCACTGAGGTGGCGGTACCGGTGACATCACTGTGCCCCTGCTCCAAGGCGATCAGCCAATACGGCGCCCACAACCAGCGCTCTTTGGTGACGGTGCGGGTGCGCGGGACCGAGAAGATCTGGATCGAGGATTTGATTCGGGTGGTGGAGGAGGAGGCCAGCTGTGAGCTTTTCGGGGTGCTCAAACGTCCCGATGAAAAATGGGTCACCGAGCACGCCTACGAAAACCCCCGCTTTGTTGAGGACACCGTGCGCGACGTGGCGGCGAGGCTGCTCGACGATGAGCGGATCACCTGGTTTCAGGTCGAGGCCGAGAACTTCGAGTCGATCCACAACCACAACGCCTACGCGATGATCGAGCAAAGCAAGGTTTAAGAACCTGTCGGAGCCCCCTTCGATAAGCTCACGGTGAGCGGAGGGGTGCTCCCACCAAAACCACCCCCAACCCCGAACGATCATTCCTACTGTGGGAGGCGACCTCTGTCGCCGAAGCGAAGCTAGAGCGGTTCGAACCTGGGGAAGGTTGGGGCGGCTTGACCGTGTTGCCGCTTCAATTCGCGGACAGAAGTCCGCTCCCACCAAAACCACACCCAACCCCGAACGACCATCCCTACCTGTGGGAGGCGACCTCTGTCGCCGAAGCGAAGCTGGAGCGGTTCGAACCTGGGGAAGGTTGGGGCGGCTTGACCGTGTTGCCGCTTCGATCCTGGCCTGCAAACACACCTGCAAACACAAAAAAACCCCGCAAAAGCGGGGTTTTTTTGTGTCCATCCACCGTCGAATCAAGCTTGGCCGGTAGCCTTGGCGATGATCTCGGCGTTGCGCCGCTCCACCTCGGCAACCCTGGGATCTTTTTCGAGCAGGTTGTGCCCCCTGAGGGCCGCCTCCACCGCAGCCAGCTTGGCCTCCAGGGCGGCGATTTTGTCCTCGTCCTGGTGGATTTCATTCTCTTCCGCTGCAACCTTGGCCTCCAGCTCGGCCAAGCGCGCCTTCTCTTTGGCCTCCCTCTGGGCATGGATCTCGTCGTCCTTGGCAATCGCGTTCTTGATTTCGAAAACGGTCCAGGCCACGTCGACCACGATCAAGACCAGGGTCGAAATCAGGCCGATGGCGATGATGTTGCCCTTGATTTGATCAAGAAAAATCAGAACACACGCGGCGATGACGCCGAGGGTACCGACGGTGACAAGGAGCAGGCGCTTAATCATGGAGGAACCCTTTCTTCTGCAATAAAAGCCGGCGGTAGGGCGCGAGCGAATGAGGGTGAGCAATTCAAGTAGATTATTTCGGAACCCTAATACCTAAATAAGCGGTCTGTCAAATGCGGGGACGGTTTCTTGCAGCGTGGGGTTGGCGTCGCGGGATGGCGCGGCGACTTCGCAGGGTGCCCCCCTCAGCCCCCGTGGTGCCCTACACGCGGTTCCCAACGGCGGAAGAGGGTGGGGGCGACGATACTGGTGAGCAGAGCCAGCAAAATCAAGGCATCGGCGGAGCCGGTGTCGATCAAACCGGTGTGTTCGCCGATGGAGGCGCTGACCACCCAGAGGGTTAAGGGGGCGCTTAGGAGCACCGCTCCCGTGGCCCGTTCCCGCCAGGGTTGGCGGTGGGGTAGCGCCATGGCGCCGGCCAGTCGGTTGAGAACCAGGATGCCGATCAGCGGGGGCATCAGCCCCAGGATGGTGTCTGTGTCCAGTTGGGCCAGATCGAAGCGCATTCCGACCGACATGAAAAACAGCGGAATCAAAAATCCGTAGGCCCAGCCGGAGAGTTTCTCTTCCAGCTCGGTGCGTTCCTTAAACACCGAGGCGAAAATCACCCCCGCCAAAAAGGCCCCCAGGATCGCCTCGATCCCCAGCAAGATCGCCAGCCCCGCCATGAAAAACATCAGTGCTAGCGCCGCCCGGATCCCGACCTCCATCGGATCGGGGGCGAGCATCAGCTTTTCGTGGGGTTCGGGGAACCACCAGACCATCAGCCTTCCCCCGACCAGCAACACCAGGGTGACCGCGACCACCGCCCCCACCCCCCCCAAGTGGATCAACACCTCGGTCCAGTCGTTGGCTTTGGCCGACAGATCGACCAGGGTCAGGACCATAATCGAGAGGAATTCCCCCATGAGGGCGATCACCATCAGCTCTTCCATCCGGTTTTCCCCCACTCCGTGCTCCTTGAGGGTCGGCAGGACGATCCCGGCGGCAATCAGCGCTAGGGCAAGGGCGACGAAGGGGTGCAATCCGATCAGCATTCCGGCGACCAGGGAGGTGACCAGCGCGCCGAGAAAGAAGCGAACCCCCAACGCCAGCTTCTGTTTGCCGTGTTGCCACAGCTCGGCCAGATCGATTTCAAGCCCCGCCAGAAACATCAGGGTGATGAAGCCAATCTCGCTCAAGACCTCAAACCACTCCATCGTCACCATCTTGTGGCCCGGCCCCACCAGGGTCAGAAAAAAGCCAAAGAGGATTTCGGCGGCCGCCACCGGGATGCGAACGCGGCGGGCCAAAAAGGGGATGATGAAGGCGCCTAGGCTGATAAAAATCAGCGCGACGGCGAAATGGCCGCTCACGAGCCCTCCGGACTGTCCGGAATGGCGGGGAGAATCAGGGTCGAGATGGGGCTTTGGTGGGCCAGGAAGTAGCTGACGTCGGGGCGCAGAATGCGGCGGCTCAGG
Source organism: Proteobacteria bacterium CG1_02_64_396 (assembly GCA_001872725.1). Taxonomy (NCBI): domain Bacteria; kingdom Pseudomonadati; phylum Pseudomonadota; species Proteobacteria bacterium CG1_02_64_396. Next base: position 5,202 of record MNWR01000024.1, read on the forward strand.
GTCATGGGGTTTTGGGCATCCAGCGGCAAAACCAGCAGGTCGTGGTTGCGGGCGGTGGCCAGCACCTGCCGGATCGGATTGCCCGACTTATCACGTTTGAAGGTGATTTCAAGGTTGTGGATGCGGGCGCTTTCGACCAGCAGATTTTGGGCGGTACGCATCGCCAGCCGCTCGGTTTGCCCCAGCACCAGATTGGGGGGGGAGACGCTCAGGGCGGTCAGGGCGAGCCCGACCTGGCTGGTCATGTCGAGCACCAAATCGAGGGTGCGACGGGTGCTCAGCGCCCCGGTCACCGGTAGCAGGGCGGTGCGGTAATCGCTTTGGCCGGTCGCCAGCAAAATCGGGCATCCCCCCTGATGGAGCAGATCAACAATGGGGCTACCCCGTTTTAGGCTCAGATCGAGGGTCGAGCGGGGAAAGGGGGGGACGACGACGACCCCGTAATCCTTGCGTTGCACATGTTCGAGCAGGGCGGGAATCAGTCCCAGGCGGGTGGCGATTAGGTTGATTTGCACCCCCGGCAGAGCCTCTTCGATCTGCGCCACCAGCGGGGGGATCTCAATCTTTTCGTAGGGGCGACCGATGAGGACGTCGATCTCCTGGATGCCGGTGTGGCGGGCCATGGTGATGGCCTCGACGACCAGGGGGCGGTCGCGCTCCTCGCCGAGCATCAGCGGCAGCAACACCGCCGGACCGAACTGCATGGGAAATTGCGGCTTTCCGGTGGTGAGCAGCCCAGTGATGATCTCCACCATCTTGGGCATACCGGTCAGAACGACCCGGTCGTGGGGTTGCAGCGACAGCCAGGGGCGGGGAAAGACGATCTCCCGATCACGGTAGATCATGCCGATGCGCCAGTTGCGGGCCGCCAATTGGGCGATGGGGACGTAGCACAGCCGTGAGAGGGGATGGACCGTAACCTCGACGATCTCCCCGGCGGTCATGCCCAGGCCGACCGGTTTGGTGGAGCTGGTGAAAATCCGGCTTTTGAAGGCGCCGACCACGTTGTTGACCACCGAGACCGTCTCGATCCCGAGTTCTGTGAACCGGGCGGTGGCCTCCGGATCGTTTTGCACCGCCATCATGCGGATTTCAGGGGCGACCTGCTGGGCGGCGCGGCAGGTTTCAAGGTTGTAGGTGTCGTCGTAGGTGGCGGCGATGAGGGTGGCGAATTCCTTGAGGTGCAGCCGCTCCAGGACCAACCGGCTGGTCGCCTCGCCGTGGCGGATGGTCAGCCCCTCTTGATCGGCGCGGGACAGCGCCTCGGGCTGAGAGTCCATCAGCACGCAGTGCTCCGCCCCAAGCCCCTTGCCCAGCTCAAGGCCGAGGCGGTTGGCGCCGACGATCAGGATTTTGCGGGAGGGAGCCTCGCCGTTGTGATTGTCATTGTTGTTCATGGGTCGATCATGGCAGTGTCGATGGGATTCAAGCAAGGGGCCTTTCCCCGAACATTTTTAGAATCCATTCAAGGCTTTATCGGAGTTTCTTCATGCAACCCAAGCTTTTGCTCGCCTGCGACGAACTGATGACCCGTACCCGCATCGAGGGGGCGATCGCCCTCTTGGGTTGGGCGGTGACCCGCATCGCGGGACCCGAGACCCTGGCCCGATGGGAGGAAATCCTGGAACACCGGGTGGTCCTGCTCGATTTGAAGTTCCGTGCCATGAGCGCCGAGCAGGTGATCGACACGGTGCGGCGTACCCATTGCCTGAACACCATCATCATCGGCTTTGGCCCCCACAGCGACGAGCGGATCCCCGATCTGAAGCGGCGCGGCATGGACCGTTTTTACCCCAACAGCAAAATCGTCCCGGCGCTGCCCGAGATTCTGGCGCCGTTGGCCGAGTGATGGGGGACGCGGCTTCTTGGCGTGTGGATGCAGTGGATGCGCTGCGCTTATCCACCCTACCCCCAGGCGGAAGGGTGGGGTTTCTGGGAGGGACGAGCACTGTCGTGGTCTGGATGCGACGGAACGCGTCCCTTCTGAAACCGCCCTACCACCAAAATGCAGGGAGCCTCGTTGAGATAAGGTGGATAAGCGCAACGCATCCACCGAGCCCTTGTCGGCCCTGCCTTCCATGACCCCCCTGACACACCTGCAATCCTGGGCCACCGAGGCGGGGCTGCATCGCGTCGCCATTGCCCCCTTGCCCCCTCCCGCCAACTTCCAACGCGACCTGACCGCCTTTTTGGCCCAAGGACGCCACGGCGCGATGGAGTACCTTGCCTCCCCCCCGCGCTGGGATATGAATCATGTGTTGCCCGGCGCCCAATCCGCACTGCTGTTCTGGCTCCCCTACCGGGGGGGGGAGGGGGAAGACCTGGCGGTGCTGGGCGATAGCCGACGCGGCTACGTCTCGCGCTATGTCACCCAGGCCGACTACCACGCGGTGGCGCGCGCCAAGCTTGATCGGGTGTTGAGGCACATCGAAGCGGCAGCGTGGGGGGGGCGGTGGCGTCCCTTTGTCGACAGCGCCCCGGTTCCCGAGAAGGTGTTGGCGGCGTCTGCAGGAATGGGATTCCAAGGGAGGCACACCAATCTGATCGTGCCGGGGGTGGGGAGTTACGGCTTTTTGTGCGGCTTGCTCAGCACGCTGGAGGTTGAACGGATGTCGTCGCATTCGACCCTTCCCAGGTGTGGGAAAGGGGGGCATGCCTCGACCCACGATGTCGTCCCTCAGCGCCCCCTCCTCTTCCAGGGGCGCCCAGAGGGTGGAGAAGGCGGGTGGAGGAGGGGGGGCGACGCCACCACAAAGCCCAAGGTGGGCTCCTGCGGCACCTGCCGCGATTGCATCCCCGCCTGCCCTACCGGGGCGCTCGACGGCGCCGGGCGGATCGAGGCCCGCCAATGCATCAGCTACCTGACCATCGAGCACCGGGGGTCGATCCCGGTGGCGCTACGCCCCTTGATCGGCAACCGCATTTTCGGCTGCGACGACTGCCAGCTGGCTTGCCCCTTCAACCGCCACCCTACCCCCGCCGAACCGGCCATGAGCCTGCCCGAGGTATGGCGGGCGCCAGTGCTTGCCAAGCTGCTGTTGCTCCCTTCGGGGGAGCTCAAGCGGCGCATCCGGGGAACCGCCATGGAGCGGATCGGGGCGACCCATCTGCGCCGCAATGTGGCGGTGGCGCTGGGCAACGACCGTAGCGCCGAGGGGGCGGCGGCGTTACGGATTGTGCTGGAGCGGGGGGTTCCCGATTTGGTGCGTGAGCATGTGGTGTGGGCGTTGGAGCAGCGGCTGTAGGTCTTGGCGTCAATGGGTTTTGTAGGAGCGGCGCCCTCGCCGCGATTGGGGGGGCAACCCGGCACCTCATCCCCGCGCTCATGAACTGCCCCCTGGAGGGACGCGCTTCGTCGCGTCTGCCTTTGGTTCGATGAGGTAAAACCGGCCACGACAGAGCGTGGCCCTCCAAAGAGCACCACCCTGCCCTTCGGCGCAGAGATGGCCTGCCCCTGGCGAGGGGACGGTCGGGGGTTTTGTAGGAGCGGCGCCCTCGCCGCGATTGGGGGGGCAACCCGGCACCTCATCCCCGCGCTCATGAATTGCCCCCTGGAGGGACGCGCTTCGTCGCGTCCGCCTTTGGTTCGATGAGGTAAAACCGGCCACGACGGAGCGTGGCCCTCCAAAGAGCACCACCCTGCCCTTCGGCGCAGAGATGGCCTGCCCCTGGCGAGGGGCGGTCGGGGTTTTGTAGGAGCGGCGCCCTCGCCGCGATGGGGGGGGCAATCCCGTGACCTCATCCCCGCGCTCATGAAGCGCCCCCTGGAGGGACGTGCTGCGTGCGTCCGCCTTTGGTTCGATGAAGAAAAACCGGCCACGACAGAGCGTGGCCCTCCAGTTGCGAAGTTGGATGGTGGGTTTGCTGTAGGAGCGGCGCCCTCGCCGCGATGGGGGGGGCAACCCGGCACCTCATCCCCGCGCTCATGAATTGCCCCCTGGAGGGACGCGCTTCGTCGCGTCCGCCTTTGGTTCGATGAAGAAAAACCGGCCACGACAGAGCGTGGCCCTCCAGTTGCGAAGTTGGATGGTGGGGTTTGCTGTAGGAGCGGCGCCCTCGCCGCGATTGGGGGAGCAATCCCGTGCCCACCACCCATAACCTTTCATCGAAGCCTGTGGGAGCGGACCTCTGTCCGCGATTGAAGGGGAAACATTGTTCCCATACCCCCAGCCAAAACCTAAGGAAGCGCTGATTTATTAGCGCTTCCGAGCGGCCCACGGATGGCCGCCAAAATCAGGAACGTCAGTAGGAAGCGACCTAAGTCGCCGAAGCTTTTGGTTTTTGCCAGGCGTGCTGATTCAAGGCAGGAGGCCTTGAATCGGCGTTTCCCTAAGGGCATCGGCGTGAGGCGCGCCTCCTACCGCAAGATCGCGTGGTTGCCACAACCTTTCCCTGGCCCCAACAACCTCGGCCTTGTTCCGGCCACAGAGGCAGCCTTCCCCATACGAGATCGTGCGATGGGGTTTTGTGTGGGAGCGACGCACATGCCCCAGGTCGTTTGTCATCCCCTCTCGCCCCGAGCCACCTCCCCTGGCAGACTTTTTCCAACCCATACATCCCCTTCAATCTCACCGCCCAGGAGCATTCATGACAAAAGATTCGATGGTCTCACTCCTGGTATTTCAGGCGGTTTGTTTAGGCATGGTTTTGTTGGTGTGGCAGATGCTCGACCGGGGGGTGACGACCGGGATCTCTCCGGAGCAATTCGAATCGATGCGTCACTTTTTAACCCAGGTGGAGCAGGGGGAGATCGAGCCGGGCGATGATGAGGTGCTCAAGTTGCTGCGCGGTGGGTTCGAGGCGCAGTACGCCCATGCCCAGTCGGACGAAGCATTCTTCGGTCTTCTCAAACAAGTCTCTATGCTGCTGGCCGGATTGCTCTTGCTGCAAGCGGCGCAAATCGTCTGGCTCTTCCGCAAGGCCAAGCAGACGCCCCCACCCCCTTGACGGGTCAGGACCCTCCAAAAACGGTGATGGTGGAATGACCACACCCCTGCCCTGAGGGTGTCATGAAGGCGATCATTCAGGGCTCTTATGGCCCGCCCTACATCCTCACCCAAGGAAGCGCTGATGGATGAGCGCTTCCGAGCGGCCCACGGATGGGCCGCCAAAATCAGGAACGTCGGTAGGAGGCGACCTAAGTCGCCGAAGCTCTGCTGATTTTGCAAGCGAAGCCAAAACAGGTGGGGTGACGGTTAAAATTTTGTGTAGGAGCGGCGCCCTCGCCGCGATAGGGGGGGGCAACCCGGCACCTCATCCCCGCGCTCATGAAGCGCCCCTGGAGGGACGCGCTGCGTCGCATCCGCCTTTGGTTCGATGAGGTAAAACCGGCCACGACGGAGCGTGGCCCTCCAAAGAGCACCACCCTGCGCCATCGGCGCAGAGATGGCCTGCCCCTGGAGAGGGGCGGTCGGGGTTTTGTAGGAGCGGCGCCCTCGCCGCGATTGGGGGGGGCAATCCGGCACCTCATCCCCGCGCTCATGAAGCGCCCCCTGGAGGGACGCGCTTCGTCGCGTCCGCCTTTGGTTCGACGAAGAAAAACCGGCCACGACGGAGCGTGGCCCTCCAAAGAGCACCACCCTGCGCCATCGGCGCAGAGATGGCCTGCCCCTGGAGAGGGGCGGTCGGGGTTTTGTAGGAGCGGCGCCCTCGCCGCGATTGGGGGGGCAACCCGGCACCTCATCCCCGCGCTCATGAAGCGCCCCTGGAGGGACGCGCTGCGTCGCGTCCGCCTTTGGTTCGACGAAGAAAAACCGGCCACGACGGAGCGTGGCCCTCCAAAGAGCACCACCCTGCCCTTCGGCGCAGAGATGGCCTGCCACTGGCGAGGGGACGGTCGGGGTTTTGTAGGAGCGGCGCCCTCGCCGCGATGGGGGGGGCAATCCCGTCCCCAAGCCGTGACCCCGCCCCGACCTCCCCCTCTTACCCCTTCAAACTCTTGCTCACCACCTCGAAGACATCCTTCGAGAGGTTGGGGTGGGCAGCGATGCGCTCCAGCGCCCCCTTCATCAATCCTTGCCGCTCCACATCGAAACGGCGCCAGCGGGTCAGCGGGGTCAGCAAACGCGAGGCGACCTGGGGGTTGGTTTCGTTCAGATCCAAAATCCGCTCGGCCAAAAAGGCGTACCCAGCCCCGCTCGCCTCGTGGAAGCGGCTCGGGTTGCCGGAGGCAAAACTGGCGATCAGCGCCCGCATCCGGTTGGGGTTGCGCATGCTGAAGTCGGGGTGGTCCATCAGCCCCTTGACGCGATCCAGCGCCCCCGGAGTCGGGGCGGTCGCCTGGATGGCGAACCACTTGTCGAGCACCAGCGCCTCCCCCCGCCACTGCGCGTAGAACTGCTCCAGCGCCGCCGCGGCCTGGGGGGCGTCGTTGTGGACCAGAGCGGTCAGGGCGGCGAGCTGGTCGGTCATGTTCGAGGCATCCTCGAACTGCCACCACCCCATCGTTTGGTGTTTGGGATCGGGCAGGCTGAGCAGGGTCGCCAGCGCCAGGTTTTTGAGCCGCCGCTTGCCGGTCTGCTCTGGAGTGAACCGGTAGGGGTCGGTGCTTAGGGTACGTTCGTAGGCGGCCTGCCAGTGCTCTTCCAGCTTTTGGGCCAGGGAGCGGCGCACGAACTGGCGCGCCTCGAAAATCGCCACCGGATCGACCACCGGTACCGTCGTTCCATAAGGGATCTGCTCGGCCAGGTACCCCTCGGCGGGCAGGGTCAGGGCGGCGGCGGCCAGGGCCGGGTCGAGGCTTTCGTCCGCCAGGGTGCGGGCGAAAGCCTCGATCAGCCCCGCGCTCACTTGGGGCGGGGTCTCGCTGCGCCCCTGAAAGCTGGGGATCAGCCCCATGATTTGCCGGGTGGCGAGCTGCTGCATGGCGTCCCAGCGGTTGACCGAATCGGGATCGCTCCCGGCCAACAGCGCCAGCGCCGCCTCGTCCAGCGCCGCCTCGACCTTGATCGGAGCCGAGAAGCCGCGGTTGAGCGACCACACCGGCTCCTCGTTCAACCCCTCGAAGACCACCTCGGTGACCGGCTGCGTCAGTTCGATCAGATGGTTCTCCGCCGCCGTATGGGCCCCCCGCAAACGCAGCGCCAGCGGATGGCCCGCACGGCCCAGCGCCCCGATTTTGAAGGGGATCAGGTACGGACCCTTCTCGGGCTGACCGGGGGAGGGGGGGCAGGATTGGGTTAGGGTGAGGGTGCAGACGCCCAAGCTGGGATCGAACGCGGAGGTCACCGTCACCACCGGCGTCCCCGCCTGACGGTACCAACTCCAAAAGGGGGTGAAGTCGCGGCCGCTGACTGCGCTCATCGCCGCCACGAAGTCCTCCACCGTCGCCGCCTGGCCGTCGTGCCGTGCGAAGTAGAGGTCGCAACCCTCGCGGAAGAGGGCCGGGCCGAGCAGGGTGTGGATCATCCGCACCACCTCGGCCCCCTTTTCGTACACCGTCAGGGTGTAGAAGTTGTTGATTTCGATGTAGGACTCGGGGCGGACCGGGTGGGCCATGGGGCCGCCGTCCTCGGCAAACTGGAAGGTGCGCAGCCGCGCCACATCCTCGATCCGCTTCACCGGGCGGGAGGTGACGTCGCTGGTGAACTCCTGATCGCGAAAGACGGTGAACCCCTCCTTGAGCGAAAGCTGGAACCAGTCGCGGCAGGTGACCCGGTTGCCCGACCAGTTATGAAAATACTCATGCCCGATCACCCCCTCGATCCCCTCGAAGTCGGTGTCGGTAGCGGTATCGGGGCGGGCCAGCACGTACTTGGAGTTGAAGATGTTCAGCCCCTTGTTCTCCATCGCCCCCATGTTGAAGTCGTCCACCGCGACGATCTGGTAGACCTCCAGGTCGTACTCCCGCCCGTAGACCTTCTCGTCCCAGGCCATCGACTTTTTGATCGAGGCCATGGCGTGGTCGCATTGATCGGTGTTGTGGGTCTGGACGTGGATGCGCAGCCCGACCTGCCGCCCGCTCATGGTGGTGAAGCTGTCGCTCAGGGTGACCAGATCCCCCGCCACCAGGGCGAAGAGGTAACAGGGCTTGGGGAAGGGGTCGTTCCACACCGCGAAGTGACGCCCGCTGGGCAGGTCGCCGGTTTCGCCGGGATTGCCGTTGGAAAGCAGGACCGGGTAGCGGGATATTTCGGATTCGAGGCGCACCGTGAAGGGGGCGAGCACATCGGGGCGGTCGAGGTAATAGGTGATCTTGCGAAACCCCTCCGCTTCGCACTGGGTAGCCAGATTCCCGCTGGAGGCATACAGCCCCTCAAGCGCGGTGTTGCGCTCGGGATGGATGCGGACGGTGATGCTCAAAACGAAGGCGTCGGGAGCGTCGGGCAAGGTCAGGTGGTCGTCGTCGACGGTGTAGGCCGAGGCATCGAGGGGCTGCCCGTCGAGGGCAATGGCGACCAGCTCAAGCTCTTGGCCGTCGAGGATGAGCGGGGCCTTGGGATCGACCGCCTTGGGATTGCGCCGTAGCTTCAGGGTCGAGACCACCGTGGTCGCTTCGGCGGCGAGGTCGAAGGTGAGGTCGGTGTGCTCGATCAGGAAGGGGGGCGGGGTGTAGGCGGAGAGGTGGGTTTCGGTCGGAGTGTTCATCAAGTTCTTTCATATTTGAGATCATCTGCTGCTGGGGTCACGTGACTAAAAAGGTGGCCAAGGGTCGGCTGCACTCCACAAATTAATGCCCAACGATTGCCATCAACTTCGCGAAGCTATCCACCACGTCGTACTTCACACGCTCCGGATCGATTTTGCGATTGATCTCCTCAAAGAATTTGCGGGCACACTCGATCTTTTTCTCTTCGATGCCGCGCAGATTGAGGCTTGAAAGCGACCCCTTGGTTTCGGCCACGAAGTAAACATGCTGGACCGTCCCCTCCTTGAACGCGATGGCCCAGTCCGGGTTGTAATCGCCCACGGGGGTGGGAATCAAAAAACCGCGCGGTAGCTTGGCGTACACCACCACCTCGCTGCTGGCATCGAGCTGTTCGACGAAGTTTCGCTCGTTCTTCGAATCGGTCACCACGTAGTCGTAGACGTGCCGATTGAGCTTGCCGCCCGCTTTCGAGAAATCCTGCTTGGTTGCGTTGGCGGTGAAGATGTCGCTGTTGTAGCGGTCCTCAAGGGCGTCGTAGGTGAGCCTCTCGACGATGATCGTCGCCTTCTGTTCGTTGATCAGGCGACTGGCCGTGGCCAAAAAATCCTCGGGATTCAATCGGAATTGCCCAAAAACCGCCGGATCGATTCCCCCCAGGATGTTAGCCAGGGTGTTTCGGGTCAGTTGGGTGTGTTCGGCCAAGTGGCCCAGCAGATCGTAGCGAACGTGGGAATAGGCCGTGGCGTCGTAGGTGTGGGTCGATGTCTCCGCAATCCGGAACCCCGTTCCATCCTGCAATTGACCATCGGCGATGTGGTCGGCCTGAAGCCCTTTTTCGACGACAAACTGCAACGGGTCGACCTTGAGATCCTTGTTCAGGGTTTTAATGCAGTTGCGCACCAACTCCTCGGAATCGAACGCCACCTGGTAGATCGCTTTTTGGTTGATCCGCGCCCACAACGCCTGGAATTCCTTTTTGTGGAAGTTGGCGTTGTTGAGGGGGTTGGTTTTGGCGTTGCGGCCATCGTCGATGCTGGGCAGTTGGGCGGTGCTGAAGACCGAATCGATCAGGGCGAAGACCTGGGCTGCGTAGGGCGCCAAGTCTGCCGGAAGCGGGGCCAATACCTCCTCGGCCCTGGCCTCGTGGTAGGTCGCCGTCACCTGATCGGCATCGTCGGTGTAATCGTTTTTGAGCAGGTAGCGGTAGAGCTGTTTGGCCAAGGAGGAGGTCATCTCGACCGGGCCGGTCTCGGTCACCAATATTTTGCCGGTGAAATAGGTTTCGTCGGCCTTGCGGGGCCGCTCGGAGAGGGACTCGACCATCTCTCTTTGCAGATTGCCGACGAAATCCTTGTAACTCTCGCTGGCAACCACGGTGAGGACGTTGATGTCGTGCACCGTGGCGGGGTGATCCATCCGCTCGCCGTGTTGATCGACCGCCAAGCGCAATCCGCGCCCCACCTCCTGACGGCGTGAGATCGTGTTGTCGCTGTGTTTGAGCATGCACATGGCGAAGACATTGGGATTGTCCCACCCCTCGCGCAGCGCCGAGTGCGAAAAGATGAAGCGGACCGGTTCGTCGAAACCGAGCAACCGCTCTTTGTCTTTCAAGATCAGATCGTAGGCATCGACGTCGTCCGAAAGTCCCGCCTCTTCCCCCCGCTTTTTGACGGAGGGGTCGGTCAGATGTCGGGTCTTTTTGTCGATCGAGAAATAGCCGTTGTGGGTGCGCCCCGCTTCGATACCCGCCAGATAACGACGGTAGGCCTCGGTCTCCAGGGGGAGCTGTCCCAGGATCTCTTGCGCAAGACGACCGTACTCCTCCTCGAACATCCGGGCGTAGATCCCCTTCGTATCGTCAACGTCGTAGTCGCGGTATTTGGCCACCTCGTCGATGAAGAACAACGAAAGCACCTTGATCCCCTGGGGATGGAGCTGTCGCTCCTTCTCAAGGTGGGCGCGGATGGTTTCGCGGATCTGAATCCGTCGCAGCGTCTCCTCGTTCACATCGCCGGTCGCCTCGCCCGTTGCCAGAACCTGGCCGTTGGCGAATTCCACGATGTCGCGGTTGGCGTCGATCTGAGCCACCACAAATCCCTGGTATTGAGCCAGCCCATCGCTCAAATCGAAGAGGTTGTCGCCCCGCCGTACCCGTTTGATCGTCCGCTTGATGCCGGTTTTCTGTTTCACCTCCAGCTCGATGCGGGCCACGGGAGCCGCCTTGGAGATTTCGATCCCCTCCAGGTAGAGGTAGCCATGGGTGCCGGCCAGCCCCCGCACCGAAATCCCCCGCACGGCGATCTTCTTCACCAGCTTTTGGTTGTAGGCATCCAGGGCGTCGAGGCGATGGATCTTGTTGTACTGGGTTTTGTGGGTGGCCGAATAACGCAGGGTCGCCAGCGGTTTAAACTTGGCCAAGGAATCGAGAGTTTTCTTCCCCTCCATCTTCTGCGGTTCGTCCAGAATCAGGATGGGATGGTTGGCGCTGATGACGTCGATGGGGCGGCGCGATTGAAAATCGTCGAGCTCTTCGTAAATACGCCGGTTGTCTTTGCCGCTGGCATTAAACGCCTGGATGTTGATGACCATGACGTTGATGCCCGCGTCGGAGGAAAAGCTCTCCAGTTGATGCAGCTGCCTGGAGTTGTAGATGAAAAACCGCGCCTTCTTGCCGTATTGCTCCAAGAAGTGCCCGGCGGTGATCTCCAGCGACTTATAAACCCCTTCGCGGATGGCGATGCTGGGGACCACCACCACGAACTTGCCCCAGCCGTACCGCTTGTTCAGCTCGAAGATGGTCTTGATGTAGCAGTAGGTCTTGCCGGTCCCGGTCTCCATCTCGATGTCGAGGTTGATCGGGCAGGCTGGGGTGAAAATCAGTTGCGGAGCAAGGGGGAGGTTCTGCCGTTTCTGCACCGCCTGGATGTTCTCCAGCAGTTGCCGGTCGCTCAGCCGCACCCGTTCGTTGCGAAAGCCGGGATCGTTCAGTTCGAGGGTTTTGCTCTGTCCGGCCCGACCCGGATCGATGCGATAGTGGGCGGCGGCCGTATGGGGCTGCCCCGCGAAACAATCGACCACCGAATCCACGGCGGCGGTTTGGTAGGGCTGAACCTTGAACCTCAGTTTCATGACGACTCACCTTCGCGGGAGGGCGGTAGACGGCGCGCCGTTTGCCCCAAGCGTTTTTCCTCGGATTTGACCCGCCGCTCCAATTTCTTGATGTCCTCCTCGGGGGGAAGCTCTTCGGGCTGAATGCCGCGCTGTCCGAGCATGTCGCGAACGCTTTGATTGTTCTGGACGTGCTCGGCAGTGATCGCCCGTTCGCCCTGCAAGTCGGCTTGGCGCACGTTGTGGTTGGTCATTTCCGTGGCCAGGTTTTTCGCCGCGATGGTGAGCGTGGGAAGAAAGTCGGCCAAGGGGCGGCTTTTCACGATGCCGTAGCGGCTTTTCATCGCCTGGGTGGTTTGCCCACCAAACAGGGCGGCATCCCCCCTGGAGCGGATTCGGGCAAACCCCGCGTCGTCCACCCCCCGCTCGTAGATGTTCTGGGACAGCTCCTTCTCTGATGTACGCAGGCGATCCCGAGCCTCCAGACGGTCCTGCAAGCGCATCCGCTCTTCGACGATCTCCTGCTTGCGGGTTTGGACTGCGAAGTAGCTCTGGGCGAAAGCGATGGGAGGTTTGCGCGGGTCGCCGTTCTGGGCGACCAGATAACAGGCATAACGGGTCAACATGAAATCGTCGATTTCCCGTTTGGCGCCGCTGCCCAGATCGACCATTTTCGTGACGCCACGAAAATGGTCGGTGGGGTCGTATCCCGTGGTCCGGCACGACTCGACGGCCCGCTCGATGGCGGTCAGGAAGTTCTCCCAGCGGGCATAACCCAAGGGCTGCTGCAAATCACGGGCGAACCAGAACTCGATCTCTTCGTCGGGAACGGTCTGAGCCAATGCGTCGAACCGCCGGTGCAGCTCCACCAGATGGGCGTCCATGTCGTACCTCCTCAAATCGCCTTGACTTCGGTGCCGGGGGAGAGCTGTTTGAAGATCTGTTCGGCGTTGATTTTCACTGCGTCGCTGACAAAACCGTGGTCGCGGAAGACCACCCGCAGGGGTTTGTACCCGGCCAGCTCCTTGACCAGCGCCTCGGTAATACCGGTGTCGAAGCAGGCGACCAGCGCATTCTCGTCTACAAAGTAGACTTCGAATTCCTCGTTAAAGGATGAAGGATGAGGGATGAGGGATGAAGTTTCGGAAGGTTCTTTTTCATCCTTCATCCTTCCTAATTCATCCTTTTTGACGCGGACGATTCGCTTGCGAATCGGGAGCGTCAAATCCACCCCCCAATCCAGCAACACCTGGAAGAGCAAGTCTTCGGGGGTGCGGTCCGGTTTGATGTTGTCGGTTTGGGTAAACAGGGTGTTTTGATCGAGGGCGTCGGGGGTGTAATAGACATCGGCCATGTTGGAGGTGTCGATTTTCAGGACGCGGAAGCCGACATCGAGGGAATTATGAAAGCTGAGGGATGAAGGATGAATGTCGGAATCGGAAAATAGGGTGTCTTCTTTTGCTTTTTTTTCAGCCTTCAGCCTTTCGCCTTCAGCCTTTATGCGTGCTCCTGCACGCCTGATGCGCTCCTTGCCAATTTCGGCAATGGTTTTGTAGCCCGCCTTAAAAGCCTCCGAGTTTTCAGCGCAAGGCTCGGGGAGCTGCACCATGATGAATTTACGATTCCCACCGTCTTCTGAATTAAGCTGCATAACAGCATGAGCAGTGGTGGCTGAACCTGCGAAGAAGTCTACAACAATATCATCAGGACCTGTTACATAACGTACTATTTGAACGATGTCAGTGACTGGCTTTGGGTTTTCAAAGACCCGAATACCATCAAAAATTTCTATAAATTTGTTGGTTGCTGTTTGAGCGTAACTATAGTGTACGCTCTTCATTACCTGATCGTTGTTTTCGAAAAGGTTAGTGCGAACTCTTGGAACGGTAGATTCATCTGGGCCAAATACGACTCTACCCTTGTAAAATTCCTCCCAAAAGCGTTGTGGCGTAGGATACCTCCACCCGCTTGCAGGCAGCTTGCAAGGTCTTTTTGTTTCGGGATGAATAACTTCATACTTCGGGCCACCACCACCTGGCCAGTTTATGTTACCGTCATCCCTGTAAGGGCCTTTGTGATCGATTTTCCTAAAGCGTTTGATAGGTGCTCTTGGGTCTTCGTCTGAAATTGACGCATAATAATCTAATATTTGTTCCCTTACCGCATCCCAGTTGTCATTAAATTCAGCGCGAAGCTTGTTAAACAAATATTTCAGCTCATCAACCCCATCCTTCGGGGCGCGAAAAAGAGTTCCTTGGCTTTGGGCAAAGTATTTGTCTTTGAAATATACAGCCATATATTCGTGTCCAACCGAAAAATATTTCGCGTCATTTTTTCGATTTCTATCCCAAACTAAGTTGGCTATGAAGTTCGATTCTCCGAAAATTTCATCACATGCTTTCTTCAGGTTATGGGCCTCACCATCATCAATGCTAATAAATATCACGCCATCATCCGACAATAGATTCCTGGCCAGTTTTAATCTGGAATAAATCATTGAAAGCCAATCGGAATGAAAACGGCCGTTCAAAGAAGAATTTTGTTTCCATTTCTCTTCATCAAAAAGCTTATTCCCTTCATCATCTCGCACACCGTCAATCAGCTCGTATTCTGACTTTTCGACCGCAAAATCATCTTCATAAATAAAATCGTTGCCCGTGTTGTAAGGGGGATCGATGTAAATCATTTTGACCTTGCCCAGATAGGTTTCCTGCAACAACTTCAAGGCGTCGAGGTTGTCCCCTGAAGTGGACCCCAAAAACTGGACAGTAGGTTTTGTTAAGACCGAGGGGGCATGATTGGCGAGAGCGAGGAGCCAAGCGATGCCCGGAAAACACAAACGACACAGTGCGCAGTTCAAGGCGAAGGTGGCGCTGGAGGCCCTGAAGGGGGTCAAAACCACAAGCGAGTTGGCCAGTGAACACCAAATCCACCCGGCGCAGATCAGCCAGTGGAAGAAGGTGGCCATGGAGGGGCTGTCGACCCTTTTTGAGCGTCCAGG
>MNWR01000025.1 GCA_001872725.1 Proteobacteria bacterium CG1_02_64_396
TGGAACAACAGATTCTCATCAGCATGGACGGACGGGGCCGGGCGCTGGACAACGTCTTCATCGAACGTTTGTGGCGCACGGTGAAGTACGAAGAGATCTACCTGTACGACCATGCCGATGGGGTGGCGCTGCACCAGGGGCTCGACCGCTACTTCCGGTTTTACAACACCGAGCGCCCCCACAGTGCCCTCGGCGGCAAGACCCCAGAACAGGTCCATCAAACCCACGGCGGAACCACCCACCGCCACTAACCGTTTACAAATTTTCGCCCCCAAACTGTCCAAGGAGTGGGGTCCACCCCAAGTCATCAGGGAAGATGCGACTAAAATACTCCCCAATAGCCGCGTCAAACACGCCGAATGAATTGATCAATCACAACTTTATTCTTGTGCAACATAAGGACCAATTTTCAACAAACAATACCACAAATATATTAGCCCAACTACTCGAGTTGTATACCCTGAAGTTTGGAGAAGACACTCGCCCGTTCTGGCTCTATTTGTCTGGGCAAGTATCCCCGCCTAATATTTCGTTGATTGCTGGATGGATGCAAGACAACGAACAATATTTTCTCGCGAGGGTTGGATTATATGATGTTGATACAACACTGATATTTTTACAGCTACTAAAATATATTAATAGCGGAAATCGGGTGGTAGTTGTTTCTCATTCAGAAGGAAATTTATACGCAAACCATGTCTACAAAATGCTTATACAGCATAACTCGTCTTGGTCAAACAATATCGGACTAATTCCCGTCGCTACTCCAGCTTCTGTTGTAGAAGACAATAGTCCTTACGTGACGTCATTGTCCGATATAATTATCATCAATGCTGCAATTGCTATTGGTAATGTGCTTACTCCAAACTCTTCGCCTGGAATCATTAGCCAAATCCTACAGAAAGAAGTTGATCCGCTTGGGCATAGCTTCATAAACTATTACCTAAAAATCCCAGGCTTGTGGGACGCTATCAGTAATAATATTTCGGCTCGCATTAGCCAATTGGTCTACCCTAATTGCCAAGCCAATCCCTGGCGACGCGTCCTCCCCCACGATTGGAGCGACGTTTACAACTGGGTCAATGCGATACCATCAAACACCGTTACTCGATCCATTCGCGACGATGTCAGTGAATGGCAATTCTACGCAAAACATTCAAGCGGTATCATTTCCATCAGCGTCGAAAGCTTCGACGGAACCGTTTATGGCGCCTTAACGCCTATACTTCTGCCCGAACCTTTTGGCCAATTCGTACCTATCCCTAGAGGTGTTGGCGTGTTGAGCTGGAAACAAAATGTGACTGGAACGTCATGTGACAACTATGCCAATTCTTCTGGTGAATGTTTTGCCGATTTTGTTGAGCTTGGCACTACCGATGTAACCCTCACTTCATTTGTATGGAATCAATCGGTATCTAGCTTTGAAACCTCGACTCAGACGATCACACTACCTCCCTATTCCATTGAGATCATCACTGACCCATTCGCGCCATCACCGAGTCCTACAGCAATTATTTCTAGCGGTATTTATTATTCATCCGGCGCACGGGAACCTCTATCTATCCAATATGCTCCGTATCGAAGCTGGTCAATAATGACCGGATCAGCCGGACCAGGAGTCTCAAAAACCCAGGTCGCTCTTATCGATGTTTCGGCGGGAAATCTGACGGCCAAACATATCCAGGCAAGTGGAGACCCATTCGGCACAAGTCAGGTAGTTGTTCCCATTGGTCCCTATACCTCCGCCCAAATGACAATGGCCCTTCAACACCCTGTCTTGCCGGGTTCAACACTCTTTTATAGTTGGGTGAACTCCCTGCAACCATTCCCTCCCATTCAAAAATGGTTCCCCTATTTATTCGATCAAAGAATCGTCGGGGCGGAAGATATTCCAGTAGCAGGTTTGAAGTTTAAAACTGCCCCTGGGGCATTTGATACAAGCTACATGGCTGGTATGCTCAACCGTACGGCATTTTCACCCCCAGCGCGGGTGCCCGAAAAAGTAATCAACCAATTCGGCACCGTAACCACAATGTTCCCAGCGGTTTTGCCCTGGGTGATTGATTTGGATGTCACTGCAGAATCCAAGGCTTTCTTTGCATGGAAAAGACCCAACTAAATACAGGCCATCGTCTGCAATGATGTCAACGGCTCCCGCAAGGGGGCCGTTTTTTCTTTGATGCTCAATCATAAACTGGCCCGCCGCCGCCAACCGGGTAGACCGCCAGTGCCACCTTCGCCTGAAATATCCCTGAATCCGTGCCCAAAAATATCCGCACCCCACCCAGTACCAGTGACGACGAATTTTTTTTGCGAGCCGCCCAGTCCATCCTGGGCGGCTCGCAAACGCTGATTCGTCAGCGCCTCCTTAACTGCGGTCGTGGCGCAGGCTGCTGACGATCAACCAGACCACCCCGCAGGTGATGAAAGAATCTGCCACGTTGAAGGCGGGCCAGTGGTGGCTGCCGAGGTAGACGTCGAGAAAGTCGACCACCTCACCAATGCGGATCCGATCCACCAGATTGCCAATGGCGCCCCCCACGATGCAGGCCACCGCGATCCGGTCGCCGAAACGGGGCAGGTTGTTGTGCGCCCACCAAATGAGGCCAATCACGATGGCCACGGCCAAAGCGACCAAAAAAAGGATACGCATCGACTCGGGCAGGTTATTGAACATGCCGAAGGCGACCCCACGGTTGTGGGTGTGGACGATGTCGAAGAATCCGGGGATGACCGGGATCGACTCCCAGCGGGCGACCGAGGCGACGATCCACCCCTTGGTCAGCTGATCGAGGGTGGCCACCGCAGTGGCCACCCCCAGCAAAATCGCGGCGCGACGCCCGATCACTGCGCCCCCACGATTACGTCGCGGCAGCGGCCGCAAACCTGG
The DNA here is from genome assembly GCA_001872725.1 of Proteobacteria bacterium CG1_02_64_396. Lineage (NCBI taxonomy): Bacteria > Pseudomonadati > Pseudomonadota > Proteobacteria bacterium CG1_02_64_396. The sequence goes on from MNWR01000025.1 coordinate 2,891, forward strand.
CCGTCGAGCACTTCATGACGCTCGGGGACGATGTGCCAGCAGCGGTCGCATTTCTCGCCCGCCAGGCGGCCCACCCAAATACGTGGCGAGCTTTTGATGTTTGATGTCGCTGTTCCTGATGAATCAATTTGCGCTCTGATGTGCGTCCATTGGCCTGGAAATCCTTGATCTTCTCGGTTTGGAAGATCATTCGAAAAGGTGACTTTTGAGACGATTAGAATATCTGCGACCTCTTCCTCTAAGCCTGTCAAATCTAGTACGTCCTCGGTTCTAAACCTTACTTCGGCCTCAAGCGAGGCGCCGATTTTTCCGTCCCGGCGCAGGATTTCGAGCAGCGGCAACACCCCCTCGCGCAGCCCCATCAAACGGGTGTAACGGGCCACCTCACCCTCACTCGCCACCCAATCGGCGGCGGCGAAGGTCGCCAACTGCACACTCGACTCCCGCTTGCCCGGCAGGCACTCCCAGGCCTCGTCGGCGGTGAAGGGGGTCAAGGGGGCCAGCCAGCGGATCAAGCGGTCGCCGATCAGGTAAAGCGCCGTCTGGGCGCTTTTGCGCAAGGCCCCGTCCCGCGCCTCGATGTAGAGGCGGTCCTTCAAGACGTCGAGATAGAAGGCCGAGAGATCTTCGTTGCAGAAGCGGTGCAGTTCGCGGGCCGCCGCCTGAAAGTCATACCCCTCATAGGCGGCCAGCACTTTGGCCCCGGTCCGCCGCGCCCGGTCGAGCATGAAGCGCTCCAGCGGTAGCAGATCGTCCCAGGCGATGGTGTCGGTGGCCGGGTCGAAGCCGTCCAGACTCCCCAGCAAATAACGCAGGGTGTTGCGCAGGCGGCGGTAGGTGTCGGCCTGGCGGTCGAGGATCTCGCCCCCGATGCGCACGTCGGAGCGGGTGTCCTCGCTGGCAACCCAAAGTCGCAGCACGTCGGCGCCGAATTTGCCGATCACCTCCTGCGGCGCCACGGTGTTGCCCAGGCTTTTGCTCATCTTGCGCCCCTGGGCATCGAGGACGAAGCCGTGGGTCAGAACCGCCTTGTAGGGGGCTTGGCCATTGGCGGCCACCGAGGCGAGCAGGCTCGATTGAAACCAGCCGCGATGCTGGTCGGAGCCCTCTAAATACAGATCGGCGGGCCAGGCCAGATCGTCCCGGGTTTTCAGGACCGCCGCTTGACTAACCCCCGAATCGAACCAGACGTCGAGGATGTCGGTTTCCTTGGTGAATTCGGTCGAGCCGCAGTGGGGGCAGGTTTCCCCTTCAGGCAAGAAGTCGCTCACCGGCCGCTCGAACCAGGCGTCGACCCCCTCCTGCTCGACGAACTCGGCCACCCGTTCGGCGATGCGCCGGTCGAGCAGCGGGGCGCGGCAGTCGCCGCACTCCACGACCGTGATCGGGGCGCCCCAAGCCCGCTGGCGCGAGATGCACCAATCGGGACGTCCCGACACCATGTTGTGGATCCGCTCGCGTCCCCACGAGGGAATCCACTGGGTCAGGTCGATCTCGGCCAGGGCACGAGCGCGCAGCTCGTCGTGCTCCATCTGGATGAACCACTGCTCGGTGGCCCGGAAGAGGATCGGCCCTTTGCAACGCCAGCAGTGGGGGTAGCTGTGGTTGAGGGGGGAGTGGGCCAGCAGCCGCCCGCGCCCCTCCAATACTTCGAGGATCACCTTGTTGGCAGCTTTGGTGGTCATCCCCGCCACATGGGGGATCCCCTCGACGAAGCGACCGTGGTCGTCCACCGGGTTTTCCACCGGCAGGTTGTAACGCTGCCCCGCCTCGAAATCCTCCTGGCCGTGGCCGGGGGCGGTGTGAACTGCGCCGGTTCCGGCTTCGAGGGTGACGTGGTCGCCCAAAATCACCGGCACCCAGCGCTCCAGGAAGGGGTGCTGCAACTTGGCCCCTTCAAGATCGCGCCCCTTGATCGGCTCGCCGACGAAGTGGGCGCTCAAACCGGTCGCCTCAAGGAACTGCGCTTGCAGCGCCTCGGCGACCACGAACTGCCCCTTGTCGGTATCGAGCGCCACGTAGTCAAAATCGGGATGCAGCGCCACCGCCTGGTTGGCCGGCAGGGTCCAGGGGGTGGTGGTCCAGATGACCAGCGCCGCCTCTTCAGGCAGGCGATGGCGACCCGCCTCGCCGTCGGCGAAGGGGAAGGCGACGAAGATGGCGGGGGAGGTGTGGTCGTGGTACTCGATCTCGGCCTCGGCCAGGGCGGTGACACACGAGGGACACCAGTGGATCGGCTTGGCGCCGCGCACCAGATGGCCCGATTCCATCAGTTTGCCCAGCTCGCGAACAATCGCCGCCTCGTAACCGAAGTTCATGGTCAGGTAGGGGTTGTCCCAGTCGCCCAAAATCCCCAGCCGCTTGAATTCCTCCCGCTGACTGTCGACCCACCCCTTGGCGTACTGCCGGCAGGCGGTGCGGAATTCGGCGGGGGGCACATCCTCTTTCTTGCGCCCCTTCTTGATGAATTGCTCCTCGACCTTGAGCTCGATGGGTAGGCCGTGGCAGTCCCAGCCCGGCACATAGGGGGCCCGCATGCCGCGCATCGACTTGGTGCGGACGATGAAATCCTTGAGCACCTTGTTCACCGCATGGCCGATGTGGATGTTGCCGTTGGCGTAGGGGGGGCCGTCGTGGAGGACGAAAAGCTCGGCGTCGGCGCGCTCGGCCAGAAGACGGCTGTAAAGGTTCTGGGATTCCCACTGAGCCAGCCGCTCCGGCTCCCGCTTGGGCAGATTGCCCCGCATCGGGAAGTCGGTTTTGGGGAGGCTGACGCTCTCTTTAAGGGTGGTTGGGGTGGTCATAAAAACCTCGCTGCGGAGGCCGGCTATAGCCGGTTTATTAGTAAATTCGATGTCTGTGGTGGATGCGCTGCGCTTATCCACCCTACGTCGGAGCTGGGGTAGGGTGGATAAGCGCAGCGCATCCACCATCACCCCCTCAGGGAATGGAGTACTCCGGCTGGGCAGCAGGATGCCCGGCCAGAATGGCCCTCCCTTGTTCGATGTCGCTGCGTATCTGGGTCACCAGTTCCTCCACGCCGCCGAATTTCACCTCGCCGCGCAGCCGCTCGATCCAGGCGACGATCAAACGATGGCCGCGCAGGGGCACACTCGGCTCTTCGAGCAGATGCACCTCGGCATGGCGCGCCTCGCCCCCAAACGTCGGGTTGGTGCCGATGTTCGCCACACCGTCACGCATGCCGTCGGGGGTCAGCACCCGCACCGCGTAGACCCCGTCGGGGGGGAGGATGGCGTTGTCGTGGGCCGAGAGGTTGGCGGTCGGAATCCCAATCGTCCGACCCCGTCCCGCCCCCGGTACCACACGGGCCAGGGTCCAGTGGGGGCGTCCCAACAGGGTGAAGACCTGGTGCAGATCGGCCTGCTCCAGCGCCAACCGCACTGCGGTGGAGGAGACCGTCTGCCCCGCGAGTTGGAACGGTTCGTGCTGCCGCGCCCAAAAGCCGAGTTGCTCCCCCGCCTCTTTCAGCGTCTGAAATCCCCCGGCCCGACCCTTGCCGAAGGCGAAGTCATACCCAACCCGCACCCCCTGGGCATTCAAGCCGTCGGCCAGGGTCGCCTTCATGAAGGTGGCGGGATCGGTGGCGGCAAGCGCCTGGGTGAAACGCAGCACCACCAGCGCGTCGATGCCGCTGCGGGCGAGCAGCCACGCCTTGACCGGGAAGGGGGTCAGGCGGGGGACTTTGATCCCGCGCACCACCTCGCGGGGATGGGGTTCGAAGGTGACCGCCACGGCGGGAACCCCGGCGGCGCGGGCCTCGGCGACCGCATCGCTCAGGATCGCCTGATGCCCCCGATGGACCCCGTCGAAGTTGCCGATGGTGACGATCCCCCCCCGGTCCTCGGGGTGCAGGGCCGAAAGGCCGCGACGAATCTTTAAAGGGCTGCCGTCGGGACGTTCCGGGAAGAAGTGAACCAAGCTCATGGAATGGGGCGACTCGAAGGGCTGCATGCAGCGAAAAAGCGCTGAAAAATCAAAGGGGCGCAACAATACTGACTGGGGCTTGCCCGGTCAAAAGCAACAGTCCGGTTTTTCAAGGGTTTATTGGACCGCCCCGGCCTGTTTTGGCGGTCGATTCAAGCCTAAGAAGTGATGATGCAAGTAGATATGCAAGTGACCGCTCGCACATGGCCTCTTGACCTCGAAAATTTTGATTTCATCATGCCCCAACTTTGGTTCAGAGCCGTACCTCAATCTGGAAGGAAACCACCATGAGCACCTTGAGTCCCCGACAAACCGCCATCGTCTCAGCGGTCGCCGCCTTGGTAGGCGAGCATCCACTCGCGGCGCTGACCACTCAGGCCATCGCCACTGCCACCGAGTTGTCGGAGGGGGGACTGTTCCGCCACTTCCGCAGCAAGGGGGAGATCCTCATCGCCTACCTCGAAGGGGCTGCCGCCCGACTTGAAGCGATCCTTTCCCCCTTGGCCGACCAGCCCCCCGAGTTCGCCCTCGACCGTCTGGCCGCAGCCCTGCGCGACGCCCCCGACCTGGGCAACCTGCTCCTCAACCACCAGGGGGTCGAGGGGGAGGTCGCCGCCGCTTGGCAGGCGATACAGGCGCTGCTGGAGCGCTTCCTCACCGATTTGGCCAAACGCAGCGACCTGCCCGCCGGGGTGCAGCCCAAAACCTATCTGGGTGAACTCAAAGAGAACCTGCGCCGGGCGGTGGTCGAGGACGAGGAGACTCATCTGCCCTGGCAGCCGAGCAAAGGGCTCGACCTGCCCGAACTTGAGGTGCTCGGCCGCCTGGCCCTGAATCCCAGCGGCTTTGTCTTCGATCCGGTCACCGGGGTCTCGCTGACCGCCAACGGCCCGGGGCTGGCGCTGCTGCGCCATTGGCAGGGGGAGCCCGAGCCGACTCTGGAGGGCTCGGTGGCGGTGTTGACCGAAGGGTTCGAGGTCGACCGCCGTACCGCCGAGCGGGACATCCTCGATTACGCCGCGCTGGTGCGCGAGGCGTTGCCCCGGTGAACACCAAAAAGCAGGGCGAAAAGCGGGCTCACGCACAGCCGCCGTTGCTCTTGATCTTGTTTTGAAAGGACGACCCATGCCCCGACACCCCCTAACCGTGGCGGTCACCGGTCTGAACGCCACCGACAATCCGGCCCCCGGCGTCGCGGTGATCCGTGCGCTGCTGGCCGACCCCGAGTTCGACCTGACCATCATCGGGCTCGCCTACGATGCGCTGGATCCCGGCATCTACATGAACGATCTGTGCGACCGGGTTTATTTGATCCCCTTCCCCTCCAGCGGCGAAGAGGAGCTGCTGGGGCGGCTGGCGGCGATCCATGCCGAAAACCCCATCGATTTGCTTATCCCCACCCTCGACGCCGAGCTGCTCAGCTTTGTCCACCTCGAAGCGCAGCTCGCCGAGTTGGGGATCAAAATGCTGGTTCCGACCGAGGAGACCCTGCGCTTGCGGGGCAAGGATCGGCTGCCCGAACTGGCCGCCAAGGCGGGGATTCCGGCGCCGCGCACCGAGCCGATCGGCGATCCCGGCTTTTTTGCGAGTGCCGTCAAAGAGGGATGGCGCTACCCCCTGGTGGTGAAGGGCATCTTCTACGATGCCAAGGTGGTGCACACCGTCGAGGCGGGGATCGCCGCCTTTCACGCCATTGCCGCCCAGTGGGGGCTGCCGCTGCTGGTGCAGGAGTACGTGGCGGGGGAGGAGTACAACCTATCCGCCGTGGGGGATGGTGAGGGGCGCTTGCTCGGGCCGGTGATGATGAAAAAGACCTTCCTCACCGAGAAAGGCAAGGGGTGGGCCGGGGTGTCGATCCTCGACCCCGCCTTTTTGGTCGCCGCCGAAAAACTGGTCGCCGGGCTCAACTGGCGCGGCGGACTGGAGGTCGAGGTCAAGCGCCGTCCCGACGGATCGCTGCTTCTGCTGGAGATCAACCCCCGCTTCCCCGCCTGGATCTACCTCTCGGTCGGGGTGGGGCGCAACCTGCCCGCCCTGCTGGCGCGGCTGGCGCTCGACCTGCCGCTGCCCGATTTGACCCCCTACAAAGCCGGGACCATGTTCGTCCGTTTCAGCCAGGACATGATCGTCGATTTGGCCGACTTCGAAGCGGTGGCGGTGACCGGCCACCTGAACCATGACACCCAAGGAGGCGCCCCATGAACGCCACCACCACCACCCGTCGTCCCTACGAAAAACCGACCCTGGTCCGCCACGTCGGCGGCATGCTCAACAAGTTCGGCCGCTCCGGGTTTGTCCCCCCCATCGAGGCGGTCGACGGGGTGCGAATTCGCGACCTGATCGCCCAGCACGGCTCGCCGCTCTTTGTCATCAGCGAGCAGAAGGTGCGCAGCAATGTGCGCCGTCTGCGCGACGCCTTCACCCGTCGTTACCCCAAGGTGCGCATCGGCTGGTCCTACAAAACCAACTATCTGGGGGCGGTGTGCGGGATCATGCACCAGGAGGGATCCTGGGCCGAGGTGGTCAGCGACTTCGAATACGAAAAGGCGCGCGATCTGGGGGTGCCGGGCGACAAGATCCTCTTCAACGGCCCCGGCAAAAACCGGGCGATCCTGGAGCGGGCGATCAAGGAGGGGGCCCACCTGCATGTCGATCACTTCGACGAACTCTTCCTCATCGAGGAGCTGGCCCAGGAGCTCGATACCGAGGTCAACCTCACCATCCGCCTGAACATGGATACCCACCACGCCCCGGTTTGGGGGCGGTTCGGGTTCTCCATCGAGGCGGGGCAGGCCTTCGACGCGGCGCGGCGCATCGCCTCCTGCGACAAACTCCACTTGACCGGGCTGCACAGCCACGTCGGCACCTTCATCCTCGACAAGGAGGCCTACGCCGAGGAGATCAAGTCGCTGGTCGCCTTCATGAACGAGGCCGAGGCGATTACCGGCGACACCATCGAGACCCTCGACATCGGCGGCGGCTTCGCCTCGAAGAACGCCCTACAGGGGACCTACCTGCCCCCCGAACAGGTGGTGCCCAGCTACGAGCAATACGCCGAAACCGTTTGCGGTGCCCTGATGGCGGCGACCCGGGGCCGCAAGGCGCTGCCGACCTTGGTGCTGGAAACCGGGCGGGCCCTGATCGATGACACCGAGATACTGGTGACCTCGGTGGTGGCCAATAAGCGGCTGCCCAACGGACGGCGGGCCGTGGTGGTCGACGCCGGGGTGGGGGTGCTGTTCACCGCCTTTTGGTACAACCACGCCCTGCATCCGACCCGTACCTTGACCGGTCAGCCCGAGGAGTGCGCCGTCTTCGGCCCGCTGTGCATGAACATCGACGTGGTGCGCCAAACGGTGGTGCTGCCGCCGCTGCCGGTGGGCGAGCCTTTGGTGGTCACCCCGGTGGGGGCCTACAACAACACCCAGTGGATGCAGTTCATCCAGTACCGCCCCGCCGTCGTGATGGTCCACCCCGAGCAAAAGGTCTCGGTGGTGCGCCGGGCCGAAAAGCTGCAAGACGTGATCGGCTGCGAGGCGGTGCCGGAGCATCTGGGGGCGAAGTTTCCCGAGGGGATGGGGCGGTGAGGAGGAAGACCCCCAAGGGTGCGGCTGGGGGGGGCAGGCGGCACACCCCGGCACCCCCTCGCCGGGCCGGGTGCTGGGTCCACCGATTCTCGGACAGAGTTCTGCTTCCATAGTCCCCATCGACCACTTCCGTCTTGCAGGGAGGCGACCCCATGACCCACGACGACCTACCTAAAAAACACTGGCTCGCCCCCCTCGACGAGCTGGCCCGGGCCTACGCCGCCATCGGGTTTCTTCCCTTTCCCAAGGCGGGGTGGCTGTTCGCCGCCGCCACCTTTGTCTTCCCCAACACGGCGCTGGCCGGACTCCTCGGGGGGGCGATGGGGCTGATGGTGGCGCGGCTGCTCGGCTTGGGAACAAGCCCTCAAGAGCGGGGCTGGATTGCCTTCAACGCCCTGCTTGTCGGTCTTTCGCTGGGCGCCTTCTATCGGCTGGATCTGCACCTGCTGCCGCTGCTGGCGGCGGGGAGCATCATGGCGGTGCTGCTGACCGAAACCTTGCATGTGGTGCTGGGGCGGCTGCTGGGATTGCCGGTGCTGTCGCTCCCCTTCGTGTTCACCACGCTGCCCCTCTATTTCGCCATCCAGGGGTTCGGCAACATCGGCTTTTACCCGGCGCTGCTGGTCCACCGCGATCCCCTCTTTCCACCGCTGATCGACAGCTTCTTCACCCACTTAGGGGCGGCCCTTTTTGCCCCCCATCCGGTGGCGGGGATGCTGATCTTCATCGGCTTGCTCATCGCCTCGCGTTGGCTGGCGCTGCTGGCGGTCAGCGGTTTTGCGGCAGGCGGCCTGTTTCAGGTGGTCATGACCGGTTTTCTGCCCTCGATGCCCGGCTCCTGGGTCGGCTTCAACGATATGTTCACCGCCATGGCGGTGGGGGGGGTCTTCGTGGTTCCGGGGCTGCGCGCCTGGATTCTGGCGGTCGCCGCCGCCATGGTGACCTCGCTGGTGGCGGCGAGCCTAACCTCGATTCTGGCCATTTCGGGTCTGCCGATCCTGGCCCTGCCTTTCAATCTGGTTACCTTGACCCTGCTGCTGACCCTGGCCCAGCGCCCCCATCCGGTGGCCCCTTACCTGATTCTGCACCGCCCCGATCTGCCCGAGGTCAGCCGCCGCCGGGCGAGTTTGGCCCAGGCGCGGCTGGGTGCCATCGAAAGCCTGCCATTGCGCCCCCCCTTCTTGGGGCAATGGAGCATCTACCAGGGGTTCGACGGCCCCCACACCCATCGCGGCCCCTGGCGCCATGCGCTCGACTTTATTGTGTTGGGGGACGACGGTAGGTCGTTCGAGGGGGAGGGGAGCAAGGTCGAGGATTACCACTGCTTCGGGCTGCCGGTGGTCGCCCCTGCGGCGGGGACGGTCACCCAGATTCGCGACCACCTGCCCGACACCCAACCGGGCGATCTGGGGGCGCGCGACGCCTGGGGCAACGTGGTGGTGTTGCAGGTCTCCCCCTACCGCTATGTGGTGCTGGCCCATCTGATGCCCTATTCGATCAAGGTTAAGGTGGGTGATCGGGTCGAGCTGGGGCAAACCCTGGCCCGCTGCGGCGCCTCGGGCCGCGCCCCCCAGCCCCACCTGCACATGCAGGTTCAGCAGACCCCGACCGTGGGGGATGCGACCCTCCCTTTCCACCTCACCGCCCTGATCGATGAAACCGGCCACTACCGGCTGCATACCATTCCGGTTCAAGGGGGGAGCGTCACCCCGGTGGAGCCCTCCCCCGCCTTGGCGCCGCTCCTCCATCCCCCGGTCGGCACCCAGTGGCGTTTTGCCTGGGAAGACAATCAAGGGGGAGGTGGTGAGGAGGTGCTCACCCTGAGCGCAACCTTGCTCGGGGAGCTGCGACTCAGCAGCGGTGGCGGCGGTTCGGTGGGGATCAACCTGGCGCACGGGGTGACCACCCTGTTTGATCCGGTCGGGGTCGACACCCCGGTGCTGGCGATCCTGATGCAGGCCACGGGGATCACCCCCCACGCCGACGAGACGGGGATGACCTGGGTGGACGCCCCGGACCCCTCGTGGCTCTTTTTGCCCACCCTGCGGCGGGGGCGGGAGATCCTCTTCGATTTGGGCTGGCCCGAGCCGGTCGGGGTTTCGTTAAGCCGTGAGGCGACCCGGGAGGGGTGGCGGCAAACCGCGGTGCTGCGTCTGAAACAGGCCGGTTTGCCCGACCTGGTTCAAGAGGCGAGCGCCACCTTTGTGCGGGGTCAGCTCGGCCCCGACACCCTGAGCGGCACCTTTCGCGGCCGCGCCATCACCGCCCAGCAAACCGGGCGGCAACAAATTGCCGATGTCGGCATTCCAGGAGGAGCGGATGAGCCCCAGTAAAACTCGGATCTTCGTCTTGGCGGCGCTCTGCCTGGGCGCCCCGGCGGCGGCGCCGGTAGCCCATGCGGGGATGGTTTGGACCCCCACCGTTAATCTCGACGGATACGCGCTGCTGTATACAGGATCCAACACCCGGCAAGGGGGGATCGGTGCCAAGGCGAGCCTCGCTACCACCTATCTGGAGCGGTGGCGCCTGCGCGGTTCAGCCATTCTGGAGTCGGTCGGTTTCAAGGATGGCAGCGGTATTCTTCAACACGGGTTTTCGCTTGGGGCTGGGGTGAATTTCTTCAGCGATAGCCCCGCCGGGGTGTGGGCTTTGGACGGCGATCTGTTCAAGATCGACAACAACGACGCCACCGGACAAAGCGGCAACCTCTCGGTCGCCGCCCTGCGGTTGTCGTTCAGCGACCGGGGGGGGAGAGGGGCGGTGGGGATCGGAGCCGTCCGCTCCCACTACGGCGATCTGGGGATCGACGTCACCCAGGGCGACCTGGGGGGTCGGCTCTATTTCGACCACGGAACCTATCTTGCTTTGGGGTTGCGCAGCATCGCTCCCGGCGCCGCCTCACCCACCCTGGCCTACATGGGGGAGGTCGGTTGGACCACCGACTCGGGGACCCTATCGGCCTGGGGTCGGGGGGGGACTCAGCAGTTCGCGGTCGACGCCGACCAAGGCTGGATCGTCAACTTGGCCGACCGGCAGCAAAAGGGGGGTGGCCTGCAATGGCGGGGCCATTTCGACCGCTGGAGCTCCTGGAAAATCGGCGCCTTTTGGGAACAACTCAGCCCCACCACCGGGGGGGTCTACAACAGTGTGGGGGGCAGCGCCTCCCTCTTTTATGCGTGGTAAGGAGAACAAAACGATGAGGAATCCCATTCATGGCGGTCTACTGGCCTTGATGTTGATCGCCGGATTGAGCCTCGCCGGTGTTGCCCAGGCGCAGCCCAGCACCACGGTCGAAGACAAACTCGCGACCTCGTATCAGCTTGAGGTGCAGGGCAAATACCCCGAAGCACTGGCAGCGCTCAGCGACATCATTCCCAACGGCACCGGGGTCGCCGAGTTTTTGGCGCTGCGCAGCGGTTGGCTGCTCTACCTGGCCGAGCGCTACGGCGATGCGTTGGAGGCCTACCAACGGGCCGCCACCCTCAACCCCCGCTCGGTCGAGGCGCACCTGGGGGCGAGCCTGCCGTTGATGGCCCAATACCGCTGGCGCGAGGCGGCCCAGGAGTGCCGCAACGCCCTGAAAATCGCCCCCGGCAATCAGACTGCCGCAGTGCGTCTGGTGGTGCTGACCACCTACCTGGCCGATTGGAGTCAGATCGCCGAGACGGCCCGGCAGGTCCACGCCATGTACCCCACCGATCTGGATGCCCTGTATTGGCTGGCGCGGGGATTGTCGGAATCGGGTCAGCTCAACGAGGCTCGCCCCTATTGGCGGCAATTGCAGGCGTTGGTCCCAGGTCACGCCGAGGCCAAGGCGTGGCTGGAGGTGCCTGTTTCATAGGGGTCGTGTTGGGTTGGGGCGGTGTTGCCCCCTCATTCGCGGTCGGGGACCGCTCCTACAAAGGGGTGTTGGCGCCGCCATGGGGCTTGTGGGAGGCGACTTCTGTCGCCGAAGCGAAGCCGGGGCGGTGGGTTTGGCTCCAGGTTGAGGCGGCCTTGGTTTCGGCGTCCCCCCGGTTGGGGGCGGTGTTGCCCCCTCATTCGCGGTCGGGGACCGCTCCTACAAAGGGGTGTTGGCGCCGCCATGGCCTGTGGGAGGCGACCTCTGTCGCCGAAGCGAAGCTGGGGTGGTGGGTTTGGCTCCAGGTTGAGGCGGCCTTGGCTTCGGCGTCACCCCGGTTTGGGGGCGGTGTTGTCCCCTCACTCGCGGTCGGGGACCGCTCCTACAAAGAGGTGTTGGCGCCGAAGCGAAGCTGGGTAGACGCACCTAGCCCAAGGTTGGGGCAACCAACCCGATCCCGAGTTTTCCCTCACTTTAAGACCACTGTAAAACCCTTGGACGGATCCCTCGTTTCTCTCACCCCCACCCTCGTGCGAGGTGGCCCATGAGCCTCGACACCGTATTGCTCGATCTCGATGGGGTGCTTTATGTCGGCGACACCCCCATCCCCGGCGCTGTCCAAGCCGTGCAAACCCTGCAAGAGCGGGGCTACCGGCTGGCCGGAGTGACCAACACCTCGACCCGCAGTCGGGCTCAGGTTCATGCCAAACTTGGCGCCCTGGGTTTTTCCCTTCCCCGCAGCCATCTCTTCACCCCCGCCGCCCTGGCGGTAGCCAACATCGGTGCCCGTAAGGCGGCCCTCTTCATTCATCCCCATTTGGCCGAGGATTTCCAAACGGTCACCCGTGACGACGCCGATCCCGAGGTGGTGGTGATGGGCGATGTGGGGGGGCAGGGCTACTCAGGGGCGACCCTGCAACAGATCTTCACCCAGGTGATGGGGGGGGCGCAGTTGATTGCCTTGCACAAAAACCGCTATTGGCTCACAGAGCAGGGGTTGCACATCGACCTGGGGGCGTTTGTTGCCGCCATCGAATACGCCACCGGGCGGCAGGCGGTGGTGTTGGGCAAACCGGCCACCCCCTTTTTTACCGAGGTTCTGGCCGCCCTGAACACCACCCCCGAACGGGCCTTGATGGTGGGGGACGATCTTGAGGCCGATGTGGGGGGGGCGCAGGGGGCGGGGCTCAGGGGGGCGTTGGTGCAGACAGGCAAATTCCGCCCCGAGGTGTTGGCCCGCTCCCCCATTGTTCCCAGCGCGGTGTTGTCGAGTATTCGCGATCTCCCGGGGTGGTTGGAGCGGTTGAGCAGGGAAAAGGCGCCCGGTTGATCCCAAGGGGGTATCATCGCCCGCGGCGGCGCATTTCAGGGCATCCCTAAATACCGCCTTCTTGGCGGTATTTGGAGAAACGCTGATTCAAGGCCGCCTGCCTTGAATCAGCACGCTCCGCCAGAACCAAAAGTAGGTGTTCTGAAGCGAGTGGTTTTTGCTTCGCTTTTAAAAGCAGTCATTTACGTTCCTGATTTTGGCAGCCCATCCCTGGGTTGCTCGGAAGCACTGAATAAATCAGCGCTTCCTTAGGGATGCCCGTCCGAACCATTGGCAGGATCGGACGTCGAATTGTGCAGACGTTTTGAGACGTTTTGGCGTTGAAAATGACGCGGGAAGGGGGCTGTGATGAGACGATTTTCTGCACTTCGAGCCGCTGGTTTGGGGCTGGTCGGCGCCTTGGCGGTGGCGGCGCCGAGCCATGCGGTGGCGGTGATTACCCCCGATCTGGTACCCCTGGTCGAAGAGGGGATCGCCGTGGCCGATCCGCTGGCCTTCGGATTCGACGCAGCCAACATCACCCTGACCTACGACACCGTGGTTTCGGTGATTTTCGTCAGTGAGGGGGCCGGTTATCGCAGCACCTTCGGCTGGTACGACGCCTCGCTCGATCCCACCCTGCCCACCAATCGCAACGTTATTTGGAACAACGCCTCGATGGCGGGATCGGGGGGAAGCCTCAACACCGGCGATACCGTCACCTTGGGTAGCTTTGCGGCGGGCAGCGCCATCGGCTTTTTTCTGACCGCCGACGGCTTCAGCAACGCCAGCGCCCCCACCTACTACACCAACACCCCCTACAACCCCGACGGCGGGGTGATCCACACCGTGTCGAGTCTGCTCCCCATCGAGGGGTTGGTGGCGTTGGGTTTTGAGGATCTCTGGGGCGGCGGCGACCGGGATTACAACGACGTGGTGGTCGCCATCGATCTGGGGCCGACCAACGTTGCCTCGTTGCCTGGCATCCCCGAAAACGACACCTGGATTTTGCTGTTGTCCGCCGGGCTCTTCATGGCCTTGACGCTGTGGTGGCGCGCTCGCCCGGCCCCTGCGGTGATTCTTCGTGCGGCGCCCCCAGTACCCCATGCAGATCGGGAAGGGTTGTGAGCATCGCCTTAAGCCGCTCCCGCCCCTGGTCCAGCGCCGCCGCTGAGCGATCCTGGTAGGGCAGGGGGGTCGAGAGGTGAACCAGGACCACCGTTCCCCCCTGCCTCGCAAGCCCCCCCAAGATTTGCGCCCAGCGCATCGGCCAGTAGTCGGTCGCCCAGTGGTCGCCGATACGGTAGGCATACCAATCCAGGCGATTGAGTCGAGAACGCTGTTCCTCCTCGACGATCTCCATCACCTGGGCCGGTTGGCGCACTGCGTCTGCTGCCAACAGGCGGGGGGTTTGCTTCAGCATTCGCCAGCCCTGGGAGCGGTAGCAATAACGGGGATCGTCCACATCCCGCCCCTGCCCCCCCCAATGGACCATCAGCAGGGTGTCGACCAAGCCGGGGTTGGGGGGGGGCGACCAGGCGCGGCCCGCTTGAATCTCGGCCCCCTGCCCCAGGGTGCGCGTCATCTCCCCCACCGCATTGGCCAGCAGTGGCCCATCGACGCTCACCCACCCGGTCGGATTGGGCCAAACGGGCACCACCCCCCTGGGTTGGTGCGGACCAGGTACGAGGGCGGCATCGAGCAGGAGCAGCGCCAGGGCGATCAGCGGCAAGAGGGGGGAACGGGTGGTCAGTGGGGGGATGACGCGAGGGGTGGTGGGATGGAGCCGGAATCGGCGCCAGCGTCCGGCGGGCAGGCCCAGCCAAAGCAGCAAAACAGCCACTTCCAGCACGATCAACAGGGGGGCGCCGATCTGCTCGACCCAGACCATCGCCGCCTCAGGGTGGCCGAAGTGGCCCAGTACCACCGCCCCGATCAAACGCAGGGTGTTGCCGGTGAGAATCAGCACCAGCAACAGGGGGAGCACCCCCAGCCGGTGCCACCGGTCGCCCCAGCCGCTGCCCAGCAGCCATACCGCCACCGTCAACAACGCCGCCAGGGAACGTAGCCCCGAGCAGGTCTCCTCGACCACCAGACGGAATCGTCCTGAGTCGAGGATGATCCCCTCTTGCAAAACCGGCAGTCCCAAGGTGTCGAGCACCCAGCGAGCGGCGCTGGCCGACCATTCTTGCAGCGGCAGCGCCAGCGATTGCACCACCCCCCAGGGCCAGGGGATCGCCAGCAGGGTGAAGAGCAGGGGAAAGGCGACCGGGGCAAAGCGGGTCGGCCCCATCCCCCAGGCCAGCCAGCCGATGCAGCCGGTGGCCCAGCCCAGGGCGCTTAAGGTGTCGATGCGGGCCTGGGTGGCCAGAGACAGCAGCAGCACCCCGCCGACAAGCAGGGAATTGATGGTTAAAGTCCAAACTTCTCTTTGATGAGGAGAAAAATCGGGCGAGGATCGCCCCTGTTTTTGGCCGGGGGATCCGCGCAACCAACGCGCCGTCGCCACCCCCAGCCCCCACAGCACCACCACGGGACCATGACTGAAGTAGGGGTCGTTATGCCACGCACGAACCAGCCAGGGGAGCACATCGAATCCCCGCCACAGGAGCAGGAGTCCCACCCCTACGAAGAACGGGGCGGCGCCTCGGAGCGGATGGACTGGATGCACGAGGATGAACCCTCACTGGGCGATAGGGTGATGGAGGCCGAAGAACGACGTCATCGGTATTGGGGACTGTTGCTGGTGCTGCTGCTCCTGGCCGGGGGGGGCGCGGCGGCACTGCTTCAGTTCTCGCCCGAACGGCGTTACGAACGGCTGATAACGTCGGCCTGGATGCAGGCTCAGGCCGGTTCGTGGCAAGAGGCCGAGGTCTCCATCCGCAAGGCGCTGGAACAACGCCCCGACGATAAACGCATGCTCAATCTACTGCTCGATACCCTTCTGGCCCAGCGAAAGGTCGATGAGGCGGTGGCGCGACTCGATCAGGAGCTGCGCAGCCACCCCGACGTCGACAATCTGCATCGTTACCTCGAATTGGCACCGGGGCGGATCCCCTCGGTGCAGGTGGAGCAAACCGCCCGGATCATGCGGGGCAGCCTCACGGTAGGGCAGCGCTGGATGGCCGATGTGCTGCTGGCCCGTGAAGCCTTTTTAGACAGCCACTGGAGCGAGGCGGAGCGGCTGCTGTTGCAGGCGATCGACGACAACCCCAAGGCGCGGCAACCCCGGGTCGACCTGGGACAGCTCTATCTGGCCACCAATCGGCCCGGCGACGCCATGGAGGTCTTCCACTCCCGCCTGAACATCGACCCCACCGATTGGGAGGCCTACCTGGGGATCGGGCTGGCCCAGCGCCAGCAGGGGCACACCGAAGAGGCGCTCAATGCGTTTGTCACCGCCGGATCCTCGGTCGGTCCGGGGGGGCAGGTCGCCCTGCTCAATGCCGCTTCGGCCTCGATGGATCTGCGCAATCTCATCGAGGCGCGCCGCTTTTTGCAAATCCTCGACGACCGCTACCCCGGCGACCCCGAGGTGCGCCACCTCAAGTTCCGTCAGGCGTTGCTGGAGCATGACGAGGCGGAGTTCTTTCGGCAGATTGACGCGGTTCAAACCTGGACCCCCCAGACCTTCATCGAGGTGGTCGATTGGTGCCTGATGCTGCAACACGCCTCCTGGGCGATGACCCTGATGGAGCGCTACGCCCCCCCCGGCCTGCCCGAACAAACCCAGACCACCATCCATTTTAGGGCGTTGGTGGCGATGAACCGTTTCAAGCAGGCCCAAGCGCTGGCCCAAACCCAGTCGCCCCCGCTGCGCCGTTTCATGGAGGGGGAGATCGCGGTAGCCCGAGGGCAGTGGGATCGGGCCGAGCAGATTTATGAAGGGCTTCTCGACGATCCGAGTATCCCCCCCGAGGTCTCGGGGTTGGCCGACCTGCGCCTGGATGGGGTGAGGTCGGTGCTGCATTTGAGCACCCGCCTCAACACCAGGGATCAAATGCAGATGCAGCTGGCCCAGGGCAAGGGGGCTACGGTGCTTCAGCAATTGGCCAAGGCGCAGGTCCACACCCCCCAGACCGACCTGATGGGGGTGCTGGCATTGCTGCAAATGGGGGATCGGGATCGCGCCCTCAAGGCGCTCGATGCCGTGCTCGAAAAAGCCCCCACCCTGGAGGACGCCCTGATTGTCTGGGGGGAGGAGGTCGGGGTGAACCATCCAACCCAGGGGATCGCCCGTCTACGCAAGGCGCTTAAACAGGGGGTCGACGGCCCCCGCATCCGCACCCTGCTGGGAAAGCTGTTTTACCGGGCGGAGGACCGGCGCGACGCCGTGGAGGCGTGGCAAGAGGTACTCAAGCGCTGGCCGGAGCATCTGCCCGCTGCAATCTTGTTGGGGCAGGCGGCGATCCTCGACGACCGCTGGAGCGATTCGGTGCGTTGGTGGGAAATCGCCGTTTCGCTCGCCCCCGACAACGCCACCGCACTAAACAACCTTGCCTTTGCCTTGCTCAAGGCGGGGCAGCAGGGAGAACGGGCGCTACGTCTGGCCGAGCGGGCGACCATGATCGATCCCGAACGGGCCGCCTACCTCGACACCCTGGCCTCCGCCCTTGAGCGCAGCGGCCAGGGGGAACAAGCGGCGCAAGTGCGGACCCACATCACACAATTACGGATGAAAAAACCTTAAGAATCCAAGCCTTGCCTTGTCTGCGCCTCCCCCGGCGTTCATTCTTTGCCGACCAGATTTTGCAATTTCACCGACCTTCGCCCTCTGGGCCTCGACCCATTGTTAGGATCAGGAGTCTTCTATGAACGTGCGCGTTGTAGTCCTTGCCGGATTGGCTCTATCTGCCACCACCCTGCTCAGCGGCTGTGGTCACTCCCTCAACGAGGCGGAGTGGCAGCAGGTGCAGGCCGACCGCACCGCCCTGGCCCAATACCGCGAGGAGGCCAACAAGTGGGCAGCCGAACGTAAACGGCTGGTCGACGACCGCCAGGCGGCCCGGCAAGAGACCACCCGAATCGCAGAAGAGAAGAGCCGGGTGGAGTCCGACGCCCAGGCTTTGGCGATGCGGGTCCAGGATCTTGAAACCGCCCAGCAACAGGCACCGGTCTCTCAGGTGCAGACGATCTTGGAAGACGACGGCATGTTCTTGGCGGGGAGCGCCGACCTTTCCGCCAGCGGCATCAAACGGCTTAAAGAGATCGCCGCCGCCTTGAAACAAACCCCCGAGGGGCAAGAGATCGTGGTGGTCGGCCACACCGACACCACCCCCCCCGGCAGCGCCATCAAGGATCAAATCCCCGACAACTGGGCCCTTTCTTCCGCACGGGCTGCGTCGGTGATTCGTTACCTGGTGTGGGGTCAGGGGATGGATCCCAACCGCTTTGTTTTGGTGGGCCGTTCCAGCACCTGGCCGGTGGCCGACAACGCCACCCCCGAGGGGCGTAAGGCTAATCAGCGGGTGGTCATTCAAGTGCGCCCGGTCGAGGGTCAACCGACCCTCCCAGTTGCCGCCCCCGTCGTTGACGGTGCGATGGAGAGTGATGAAACCGGCATGGAGGGGGGCGCCATCGTGCCGGTCGAAGGTGAAAGCAACAACGAAGACGGTGGCGACGAGATGATGGAGTCGGTCGGAGGCGCCCAGTAACCATGGCGGTGGTCCAGTCCGAAACCGCTCTGGTGGTACTGAGCGGCGAGGTTTCCCGCCGTTTGATCGGTCGCGCCGTTGCCGCTCTGCCCCAGGTTCAAGCGCGAAAACAAGCCGGACGGATGGTGGTGGTGGGGGGGAGCACCACCCGGCATGTGGCCGAGGCGCTGACCGGAGAGGATCCGGGTCTGGCCTCGTTCACGGTCGGCTGGATTCGCGATGGCGCCCTGGGCGAAAGCCCCACCCAAGGGCGCGGCCCTGGACCGCTTCTGTTCGACAACGGCGAGGTTTCAAGGGGTTGGCCCGGCCCGTTGCTGGAGCGGTTCGAGGCGGGCGATATCTACATCAAGGGGGGCAACGCCCTCGATCCCCAAGGCAACACCGCCGTGCTGATGGCCCACCCCTTTGGGGGGACCATCGGGGCGGCGCTGGCGATTTTGATGGCACGTGGCGGCGAGCTGATTGTTCCGATTTCGCTCGAAAAGCTGATCCCCTCGATCCCCGCCGCCTGCAGTCTGCTGGGTCAGGGCAAGGTCGACCGCACCATGGGCACCCCGGTCGGTTACATGCCGATCATGGCGGGAAGCGCCACGGTGGTGACCGAAATCGAGGCCTTCGCCGCCCTCTTCGGGGTGAAGGCGACCCCGGTTGCCGCCGGGGGGCTCGACGACTGCGCCGGGGCGGTGGTGTTGCACCTGCAAGGGGTGCCCGAGTCGATCGAAGCGGCTTGGTCCGCAATTCATCAAAAAGCTTAAATTTATAGGTTCCATAGGTCTTATACGCCCTATGGAAACGCCGATTCAAGGCATCCTGCCTTGAATCGGCACGCTTCGCAAAAAGCGTGGTTTTTGCTTCGCTTTCAAAATCAGTCACTTACGTTCCTGATTTTGGCAGCCCATCCCTGGGCTGCTCGGAAGCGCTGAATAAATCAGCGCTTCCCTATAAAAACCACACGAGACTTCCCATGTCCTGGACCATCACCCGACACGCCGTACAAACGATTCTGCGCTGCGACCTCGACACCGGCCCCGCCTGCTCCGGCTGGTTGTATGGCGCGCCGGGCCACATCGAAACCGCCTCGCCCCAGCCCCTTGAGGGGCGCCAGCCCCTGGGCACCTTCGCGGCCACCCCACCCTCTCAGGCGCCCGGCGACCGCGCCATCGCCCTGGCGGTGGCCCAAGCGGAAAAAGGGCGGCTTGACCTGGCCGCCTTCGTCGCCCACGACGGGGCCTGGCAAGAGACCATGCTCGAACTCCTTGAAACCCAACACGGCTGAATATCTATGTCTCCAACCTTGATCGCCCCCTCCATTCTCTCCGCCGACTTCGCCCGCCTGGGCGAGGAGGTCGGCGCCATTGCCGCTGCCGGGGCCGATTGGGTCCATGTCGACGTCATGGACCACCACTTCGTCCCCAACCTGACCATCGGCCCGTTGGTGGTGCAAGCGCTGCGCCCATGCACCGATCTGCCCCTCGATTGCCACCTGATGGTGCGCGATCCCGACGCCATGATCCCCGCCTTTGCCAAGGCGGGGGCCGACACCATCACCGTCCACGCCGAGGCGGTTGACCATCTCGACCGCACGGTGGCTTTGATTCATGAGCACGGCTGCAAGGCGGGGGTGTCGCTCAACCCCTCGACCCCATTGTCGGTGCTGGAGTGGATCCTGCCCAAGGTTGATCTGGTGCTCATCATGAGCGTCAACCCAGGCTTTGGCGGGCAGTCCTTCATCGACTACTGCCTGCCCAAGATCGAGCGGCTGCGGGCGATGATTGAGGCGACCGGCAAACCCATCGTGTTGCAGGTCGACGGTGGGGTGAAACCGAGCAACGTGCAGGCGGTGCTCGACGCAGGGGCCGACTGCATCGTCGCCGGATCGGCGGTTTTCGGCGCCACCAACTACGCCGAGGCCATCACGGCGCTACGCGGGGCCTCCCGGTGAGCGACTGGGTCGAACTGGTGCGGCTGGCCAGCCCCGCCGAGGCCCATATTTTGGCCGGACGGCTTCAGAGCGCCGGGATCGAGGTGCACATCGAGGGGGGCGGATTTTCGAGCCTGCTGCCGGGGCTCGACAGCGCCGGATTTGGCACCCGATTGCTGGTTCTTCAGGATCAACTTGAGTTGGCCCGCATCGTGGCCGAAGGAGATGAGGGATGTTCAGCGGATTGCTGCGGGGATTGACGGTTCCTGCAATGGGGCTGCAAATGCTGCGGCGCACCCATTCCTGGGGGCTGGCAATGGTCCCTGCTGGGGTGGCGGCGGTGTTGCTGCTGCTCATGCTGGCGCTGGGGGGCTCCTGGATGTCGGGCTATCTGACCGAGATCAACGCCTCCGGCCAGGGGTTCTGGGATGCCACCCTGGACGGCCTGCGCTGGTTGGCGGGGGGGGTCGCCCTGCTGGTCGCCTCGGGCATCGTCGCCCTGCTCGGCGCCCAGGCGGTAGCGGGGACGATTCTTGAAACCATCGCCCACCGGGTGTTGAAGCTGCACAACATCGAGCCCCAATCCTCGAATCTCAATGCCCTCGATATTGCCCTGGATGCCGTGCGCGAACTGGGGCTCTTCCTGGTGGGAATGCTGGTTATTCTGCTCATCGGGCTGATCCCCGGCCTGGGCTGGCTCGCCGCGCCGATCCTCGCCCCCCTGTGGTCGGCCTTTTTCTTGGGCCACACCCTGACCACCCCCGCCTTGGAGGGGCGGCTGCCCACCTTCAAGGAGCGTTGGGAATACGCTCTGACCCAGCCGTTGCTGGTGCTGGGCTGCGGTTTGGTCAGCGGGGTTTTGCTCGCCATTCCCCTGGTGAATTTGCTGGTTCTACCGGTAGCGGTGGCGGGCAGCGCCTGGGCGCTGAGCGACCGGCTGCCGGATTGACCGTGCCCGGGGGCGCCCCCCTCCCCGATGCCGCGGCCTATCTGGCTTGGCTCCTCGGCGACACCGTTGAGCCCACCATTCACCCCACTGCCGAACTGCTGCACATCCACGGTTTGCTCAGTCTGCAACAGGCCCGCCTGACCGGCTCCCCCGCGTTTGAAGCCCATCTGGCCTCGATGCGTTTGGAGGGGGCGGCGTGGCAGCTTGGCGCCCTGCTGTTGGAGGGTGGCATCGACTTTCTGCCCCTCAAGGGGTGGGATGTTGCCTTTCGCCTCTACGACGATCCGGCGCTGCGCCCGATGAGCGATCTCGATCTGTGGGTCGGGGGGGAGGGGGATTTTGCTCGGGGGCTGACCCTGTTGCTCGACCGGGGCTACAGCCGGGTGAGCGACGGCGAATACGACGTTTCGTTGGTCGATCCGACCGGGCAAGCCTTGATCGAACTGCACCACGGCCTCGATTCCCGCTACCGGGCGCGGCTGACGTGGGACGAGCTGTGGGGACGAAGCCGCCCCTGGCTTTGGAACGGTCTGGCGCTGCGCCGCATGGATCCCACCGATCTGTGGTGCTATCTGGCGTTTCATTTCGGCAAACACGTGGGATTGCAGCGCCGCTTGATGTGGCTGCTCGATCTGCATCTGCTGCAACGGCAATCCCCGGTCGATCCGCACGCCGTTGTCGAGCGGGCCGGGCGCTGGCGCATCCAGCACGCACTGCGGGCCGCCGCGTGGGAACTCAAGCGGCTGGGACTCGACCACCCCCCTCTCGACCTTCCCTCCCTGCCCGCGCCGTTTCGCGGCGCCCCCTGGGATGTCGGGCTGTTCGGACGCTGGCGCCAGGTGGCCTATCATCTGTGGATCGCCGACCGGCTTTGGGATCGGCTGCGTTATGGCTGGGACCAAGCGACATGATCGAGCTGCACAACATCGTCAAAACCTTCCGCCCCTTCGCCCCCCCGAAGTCCTGGTTCCACGCCCCCCCCATCGACCGCCCCCTGCCGGTGTTGCAAGGGATCGATCTGCATGTGCGTCCCGGCGAGGTGGTAGGAATCCACGGCGCCAACGGCGGCGGCAAGTCGACCCTGCTGCGACTGATCGCTGGGCTCATCGAACCCGACGCCGGAACCCTGCGTCGTCCCGAATCGGTGTCATTACTGGATGCGGATCGCCTCCAACTGGAAGAGCGGCTGACCATCCGAGAAAACCTGACCTATCTGGGCGCCCTACGCGGTCTGGGGCAGAGCGAATGCCATCAGCGTTTGAAAGAGCATGCCCGCTTGCTCAACATCGACTACCTCGACCGGCGGGTCAACGGCTGCTCCAGCGGCATGCGTCAGGGTGCCTACTGGCTGTTGGCGTTATTGCCTCAAAGCCCGGTGCTGTTGCTCGACGAACCCTTTATCTCGCTCGATGAAGCGCACATCGAGACAGCGATCACCCACCTACGCCACTGGGTTGACCAAGATGAACGGGGAGGGGTGGTGGTCAGCCATCAACGCAATTGTCTTGAGCGCTGTAGCGACCGAGTGTTGCATCTGAATCAGGGGCGATTGTCATGAACAGGGCGGCTTGGCTGCTCTTAGGGGCAACCCTGCGCTTTCAATGGCAAGGCTGGAAAACCCACCGTCTGGGGATGGTGCAATCGCTGATCTGGGTGGCAGCCTCGGCCCTGATGTTTTTCGGGATCGATCGGCTCTTCGCGTTGCTCGGCGACGAGCGCCCCCTCGACATCGGCGCCTCGTATCTGGCCTATGTGCTCATTGGCATGGCGGTCAACGGGGTGGTCATGAATCTGATGTTCGGGCTGGGAAAGCAGATGGGACGCATTGAGTACGGTGGGCAGCTGGCCTGGATGTGGAGCGGAAGCACCCACCTGCCACTGCCGCTCGTCCTGTTGATCGGCGCCGTTCCCGGCCTTGGAACGCCGCTGCTCGAGATGGGGCTCTTTGCCCTGGTCGCCTGGGCATTGGGGATTGCACTACCCGAGGCCAATTGGCTTGCGGGGGCGGTGGTTCTCCTGGTTTCCATGCTCGCTTTTGTCGGCTTCGGCCTGATCACCGCCGCCTCTCAGCTCTGGTTGAAGAAGGGCAATCCCCTGGGATTTTTATTTGGAGGGGTGGCAACAATCCTCGCCGGATTGTATTTCCCGGTATCGGTCTTGCCTGAGATGCTGCACCCCATCGCCCTGGCCATACCCCTGACCTATACCTTCGATGGACTACGCGATGCCTTGATCCATGGTGCGTCATGGGTCGACGTCTGGCCGGACTTGGCCATGCTGACCTTGTTCGGAGCAGGATTCTGGGTTGCTGGGCTTTGGGGTCTTCGCGCAGCCAAGCGGCGTGTTCTTGAAGAGGGTTCTTTGGGACTCGACTAAATCCTGCCCCGTGGCAAAGGGACAACGGCCAATCCCCCCCCTTTGTTATGCTTTTGTCACACAAGTAATGTACCGTTAGGGTGGAGAGGGAGTCGTTCATTGCGATCCTGAGGGATGTCGTGACGGTGCAGTACGATCAAACCTGATTCGGTCAAATAGTGTTCCAGAGACGCTGCGGTTTCGGACAATCCATCTGCGGCCCACCAGGTTTCCTCGTTCCACACCTCGACCCAAGCATGGGCGGTATCCCCCTCAGGTTTTAGCCCAATGCACAACCGTGTCGACAGACCCAGCTCATAACCTCGGCGAGCCAACAGGACCGCCCGTCCCTTGCAGTCGAGTTGTGGCCACATGGCTGCCTCGGCCACCGTGAGCCAAGGTAATCCATCTCGATAGGGGCAGTGTCGATACAAAACGCGGGCGTATTCCGTCCAATCGTGCAAGGGAGCATTCGAGGGTGCCGCAGGTCGGGGCGCTGTTGTGATCGATTGGATCGCCAACTGCTGACGACCGGCCCGCCATGCCCAACGCCACCCCTTGGTCCGCACGCAACGCAGGCGCACCCAACTATGGGCCAGAAACCCATAGCTTCCCAAGACCAAGCGGCGAAGCCACAACCTAGACCACGGAGATAGCGGATCAAGACGACGCCCTATCCAACGGCGCCGTCGGTATCGATACGCCCAAGAATTCGACATGACTTATTTCATCACCCTCATTGTTGCCGTCTGTAGCATTCTCTATGAGTTGATTCTGGCCCAAAGCCTATCGCTATTGATGGGCAACACGGTTTTGCGTTATTCGGTCACCATCGGCCTGTATCTGTTTTCGCTTGGCGCGGGGGCATTGCTTTGCGAGCGCTGGGGATGGTCAAAAGGCTCGGCACGCCCCCGTCTGATCCGTGTGGAGCTTCTGCTCGGGCTGGCGGGAGGTGCCTCTGTTCTACTCTTGGGGCTTTTCGCCGTCGCCGAACGGATCATTCATCTCTATCTGGGGTATCACTGGGGCGAACCCGGTTCTTTCTACCAAACCGTTTTTTTGATCCTTCTGCACCTGCCGATCATATTGATCGGTCTTCTCTCCGGTTGTGAAATCCCGCTTCTGGTGAACTTAAAAAGCGAAGAGGACCCCCTCTCCAACCCCCTCAACAAGATTCTGGCCGTCGACTATTTCGGAGCGCTGCTCGGCTCCATCCTTTTCCCCATCTACCTTTTGCCACAATGGGGACTTTACGCTACCGCCTTCGCCACCGCTTTTCTCAACGGCCTGGCTTGTCTGGCCTTGACCCTGACCTATCGGCCCATTCTCAAAAAAGCCACCTACGCCGGAGTCGCCCTTGTCATCCTTATGGGCGTAGGCATCCTGCAAAGCCAGTCCCTCCAACAAGCAACGCTGCGCTATTACTACTATTTTTTTTTGATCTATGAGCCCACCTTCGATCTGTGGCGCCCCCTGAAAATCGGGGATGACATCCAACGCATCCCCTCGCGTTTTCAAAGAGTCGAGCTGATCCCCTATGGCTCTCTCCTCCCACCCGACCTCCTTCAAGAGGACCTGGGCGCCAAATTTCGGGCTGAGCCCGACTTTCCTAGGTACTGGGTATTGCGGCTCAATCGTCGTGCGCAATGGAGCTCCAACCTAGAGGAGTACTACCACGAGCCCTTTGCCCATTTTCCCATTCAGGTACGGGGCTCTGTACCACGCAAGGTTCTGATTCTGGGTGGAGGCGACGGCTTGTTGGCCAGGGAATTATTGAAATACCCGCAGGTACACATCACTCAGGTGGAACTGGATCCCACTATGATTGAGACCGCGAAACACCATCCCATCTTTCGAGCTATGAATCACGGCAGCTTTGACGATCCGCGGGTCACCATCGTGCAACAAGATGCTTTGATCTACCTGAGCCAAAACCAGGAATCCTTTGATGCCATTTACGCCGATTTCCCAGTACCGGTCGATTACGACCTCTCCCGGCTGTACAGCGCCACCTTCCTTGAATTGGTCCGTCAGCACCTCAGCGACAACGGTTTTGCCGTTATGGATGTCCCCTTCGAAACAGGCTCACGGGAGTGGTCCATCCTCATGGCCACGGCAAAAGCGGCCCAATGGCATGATTTACAGCCCTTCGGGGAGAAAAAAAGCGGGGAGAGTTTCATACTGGGTTGGAGCGACAACGGGGAGAGAACAAACAAAACGGCCATGTGGCATGACTGGAACATTCCACTCTATATGCTGAACGCCACATCCATGGCCCAGGCCGTCGATTATGGCGCGCGCATCAGCGCAGGGATTGATCCTCACGCACCGGCCAACACCCTCGACCGCCCTCGGCTTCCTCTGCTCGGCGAGCAAAAACTAGTCGCAATCTGGTAAACCTGCTCTTCCTTTTAGGAAGCCCTGCGGCCGTCCATCACGACATGCTGGCGGTTCGTCCCGGTTTGAGATTGCAGCCCGCCTTGCGCTTGCACCCATTCGGGGTCTGGCAGGAGGGCGAGATGTTTTTCTTGGTGCATTTTGAAGTCTGTTGCGCCCCAGCGGTATTGCAGTCGCTGATATCAACATGAATCAACCGGGGGGTGCTCCAAGTTGGACGGTTCATAAATTAACGCCTCCTTTAACCGCACGAATAGGAATGGTCCGACGTTCGTGAAGGGGACCGATGGTCTTCCCATCGCCCTGCAAAAGCAATGGACAGCGCGGATCGGGAGCCCGCCAAGTACCAAAAACCTTATGGGCATTGGCCCTACATCCCCCTTGACATTCCTCCAGCCAGAGGCAGTCGCGGCAAACCTGCGGCAACC
Organism: Proteobacteria bacterium CG1_02_64_396; assembly: GCA_001872725.1. Classification (NCBI taxonomy): domain Bacteria; kingdom Pseudomonadati; phylum Pseudomonadota; species Proteobacteria bacterium CG1_02_64_396. Next base: position 29,277 of record MNWR01000025.1, read on the forward strand.
ACGCCTCGTCCCTAAAATGACCGTACAACCCCGGCAAGCGACGATAGGCGCCGATCCATCCATGTTCGAGGACCCGATTGGCAATCCCGGCATGCCAGGTGGCGTTGCACGGGATCATTGAACCATCGGGCAACAGGGTTACCACCACCTGATTGGCACTACCCAGCGAACACAGACCCGGCTTCCCCGACGATTGCAAGGTCAATGACATACTGGAAAACCTCAGTCGATCACTGTCCCCAAAGGCGTCCACCTCCGCCTCCAATCGCTGCAACACCTCCAGGTCGGGTTTCAGTTCTTCCCAATGAGCACCAACATTGGCCCGCCCCATCGCCCCCACCTCGGCAAGCGAGATGCGGTTCACCCCGAACTCAAGCAAGCGATCGATTAACGGCAACATCTCATGCTGATTGGCCCGGGTAACCGTGACCTTGACCTGGGTACGCAACCCCGCCTGTTTCATCCAGCCCAAACCCCGGAGAATGAGATGATGAGCGTGTCGACCCATCAGTGCGTCATTCACCTCGGCTGTGGCGCCGTTGAGGCTAATCTGTCCCTCCTGCAATCCCGCCTCCACCAAACGGGCAACCCGATCCTCGGTGAGCAACATCCCATTGGTGGTGAGATAAACATAGACGCCTCCCTGAGCCAGCAGGGTGACAATCTCCTCAAGATGGGGAATCAACGTCGGCTCCCCCCCAGTCAAAGTCACTCGCATGACCTCCCCAGCGAGCATCTCCTGCGCCACACGCAGGTGCTCCTCCCGAGTCAACTCCTGCGTCATGACTTTTGGATGCGGTTCCGACTCGACCATGCAGAAGGAGCAAGCCAGATTGCAACGATTGGTCAGCATCCAGAAAGCATCGAGAGGACCTGGCCAGATCCGTTCGTGGGTTTCCTCTATCGACACGCTGCCGCCTCCCCGATATGCAACAGCGACTGCTCAACCAAATCGTCAATAAAGGTCTTAATCTCAGCGCGCATCTGGTCTGGGTCACCAGCGAAGGCCGCGCTCATGGCCTGCGCCAGATCGTCCATCGTGAAATCATCCCGTTCAGCGATCCAACGCCACATGGCCACGGCGGTCCCCTCAAGATAGAAAACCTCTCCCGAGTCGGCTTGATAAAGCACCGTCTTGTCGTCGATCACGCGGGCGATCACCCAGCGCGGGCGATGAAACCGAGTCACAGCATTCATGAATCCATCCATTGGGTGAGCAACGCGGGTAAATCATCGAGATCCCGCTCTAAGTCGTATTCAATCCCTACGAGGGGTACTTGGTTCAGGATCCGCTCCAAAGTATCGAACAGTTGGCGATTGTACCGTTTGACCTCTTGAGCGATCTCGCTGGTGTTGGCTGGGTCGAGGTACTCTCGATGCATCTCTTCGATCAATCGCGTCCACAAATCCCACCGACCTACCGACATGCACCGGGCCTTCTCAACGGATCGAGGTTGCAACAACACGATTCCCCCCAGCGGTAACGGGGTGGTTTCATAGTGAGAAGAGACATCCCAACGTTCCCCATGATCGTTGAAGAAGCCCTGGTAGGACTGGGTTTTCCCCTCCAACCCTAACCGCCGCATGCCCCAAACACTGGTTCGTAAAGCGCGCGGAAGAGGGAATACCCGGCCATCGGCCATTAAAGCATCTTCATCGCTGAGATAACGCCCCCCGGCGCGCACCCAACGGGCGGTGATCGTGGTCTTACCAGCACCCGAGGGGCCGACCAACGCATAACCTTTGCCTTCATGGACCAAAACCGCGGCATGGAGATGCAAGACATGGTCATGGTGCTGTAGCAAGCGAAAGCGCAACAAAACCGCAGCATAAACAATGGTTGTCAACACCTTCTCATCGATGCTGTAAGGCCCCTCCAAAACGACATCGGCCACCCCTCGTATGGGGTCGACCTCGGGACGAACCCGATCATAGGGACCAACCTCGCCTTCTCCACCACGACGTAAAGTCAGGTGCAACGCCGCAGCGGCGCGCTCGGCAACCGGACCATCACAAAAAAACGGCCCTGCTTCCCGCCGCAACGCGGACACCAACTCCGGCATGTCGGTACGAAATAAAATCGTTTCTCCGCCCCAGGTCAGAAGACAGTCGGACAGCGGGAGGGTCATATCGATCGCATCCTGATAGTTATAACGGCGACGGTCTCAAGTTATAAGGTTCATGGGACAAACACCCATCACTCCACCGACATGGTAACCATCGGGGCGCATCGAAACCATTCGCGCCAATCTGCTGCCCGGTCTTTTTGTATCGCTGGGGAAGCGCTGATTGATGAGCGCTTCCGAGCGGCTCAGGGATGGGCTGCACGTGGTGCGCTGTCGTAGGAGGCGACCCCGTCGCCGAAGCTTTTGGTTTTTGCGGAGCGTGCCGATTCAAGGCAGGGGGCCTTTATTCAGCGTTTCCCTAGGAGTCTGTCGGGCTTGAGCGTCCGTAGCGAGCCGAGTGGGGAATCGAGGCCAAATTTTCACGGTTTTGAGGATCATAGTGGTGGCTATGTGACGAAAAACCGGGGGAATTTGGACCGATTACCCGCCGGCGCAGTAGGACGATCTCAAGTCCGACAGACTCCTAGAGGCAAAACACCGAAGGTCTGGCCCAAATAAGACGTGGTCACGGCCCCGATGGGAAGCTCTCAAAAAAGGGGTATCGGCGCCGTTTCAACCCGATAAGTGCTCGATAAATCAGTATAAATAATCCTGTTTTCCTCGATTCGAGCCCCCCCATGACCGCCACCCGATACACCATCGAATTCCAGCCCCGCATCCCCGAGGGCTTTCCCGGCAGAGAGATCTGGCCTCCAGCATCCAATCTGGCATCTTTTCATTTCAGGCGCTAGGAGTCTGTCGGACTTTTCCCAAGGACATGAGACGATATGAGGTTAGTGCAACCTTCATTCTGTAATTTCTGCCTTCCCTGTTGGCCGGGGTCTTAGGTTCTTCTTTGATGCCGCTTTTCACTCACCCTTGAAGGAGAAACGTCATGGCCGTACACGTAGACCCCAGCCACCCCTTGGAGGGGGCTTTTTCGGCGTTGTTGAATCAGGGCCTGGATGGCGCCGGAGAGGCGCTTCGAATTCTGATCAACGAG
>MNWR01000026.1 GCA_001872725.1 Proteobacteria bacterium CG1_02_64_396
ACCCCCAGCCACCCCCGAACCGCCCCAACCCAAGCCCTCCCCCGCGGTGAACGTGGCGCCGCAGGAACACGAAGAGGCCGACCGTCTCGATCCCCTGCCCGAAGAACAGCCATGGGAGGTCGAAAACCGTCAATCACCCTCTTCTGTTGAGGAAGACGAAGCGGAGCACCCCCCGATGGGGCGGGGTTGGTGGTGGGCCAGCGTCGCCATGATTGCGCTGACCCTGGGAGGATTGGGGTGGATGTACCGCGATGCGGTTTTTGCCTCGCCCCTCATCGCCGACACCTTGGCCTCGCTGGGGTTGGCCCCCACCGTTGCCGTTGAGGGAATAGCGGTCACCGGCCCATCGGGAAGCGGGATCCCCGAGGGGCAGTTGATCCACTCCGAACACCTGGGCGACCTCTACATCATCCGCGGCAAGATCCTCAACAAGGATGGTCAGCCCCACCCCCTACCCTGGCTCGACGTCACTTTGACCGGAGCCAAAGGGGAAACCGTGCAGCATCTTCAGATCTTGCCCGAACCCTGGGACGGGGTCGCCCCACTGCAAATGCAGATGGTTCATTACACCCGCTGGCTCGACCACGCCACCCATCCCCGCTCCCCCTGGCCCGCCCTGGCGGGGGGGGAAAGTGGCGATTTTGTGGTGTTTTTTAGGGCCATCGACAATACCTTGGCTTCGGTCAACCGCTACGCCATCACCCTGATCCCGGGCCCGGCCCAATAACCGGACGACACGTCGGAAAACCAAACCCATGCCTTTGGAACCCCACCACACCAAGCAACAGGCCATCGAACACCTGCTCCACGAAGGGGGGAAGGTGATGATCGTGCTCGATGCCCGCCGGGATGGGGTCCGTGTCCCCCCGCAGCACCAGGGCGATCCGCGATTGCACATCGTTCTGAATCTGCGCGCCCCCAACCCGATCCGGTTCGAAGAGGATGGGGTCGCCTCGACCCTCTTTTTTGGCGGCATCCCGACCCCCTGCTTTTTTCCCTGGGATGCGATCTGGGCCGCCTACATCCCCGATGTCGACCGGGGCGCGGTGTGGGAGGAGTCGGTCCCCATCGACATGCCCCCCTCCATCCCCCCTGAGGTTGCCCCCGAGGCCGAACAAGCCCCCAGCGAACCGCCCCCCCATCGCCCGGCATTATCGGTGCTTGTGGGGGATCACGGCGGCGATGTTAAAAAAGGGGGGAGTGCCATAAAAAAGGGAAGAAAAAACCGACGCTAAAGGTGATTCGGTAGGTTTTTTTGGGGGGGGGGAGTGCAGATGGCACCTCCTGAACCTGTCGAAAGGGGGCAGCACCACCCCTGCACAGGTTTCAAGGCGCCGAAGAAAAAAACCGATCCCGGGGTTCGCAAAGCGGCCTCAACCCTGGCTCAATGCCGCGCTTCGGTTTGCCTTCGGCCTCGGAGGCGGCCTCCCTCACACCGGGGTTGGAGGGCCGCGAACGCGGCGGCCAAGCCGTTACAGCAACCCCAACCGCGCAAGCCACCCCTTGAAGGGCAAATCCCGCTTCACCGCCCGCAGCACCGCCTCCCCCCCCTCGTGTTGGGCCGCCTCCAATGCCGCACGCAGCTGGGTTTCGTTGCCCAGCAGGGCCGAGACAGCGGCGACCACGTAGGGGGGAAGTTGTTGGCCGAGCAGGGGGTCGAGGATGGCAGCGACCTTGGCCGCATCGCCATAATCCCGCTCCCAACAGGCCCGATTGATCAGGGCGGCGGGGTCTTGGGGCAGGCGGGCGAGCACCCGTTCGATGGCGGGCAGCGCCACCTGGGGCTGATCCATCTTCAAGGCGATGTAGGCCCGGTTGCTCCAAGCATCCAAACGATCGGGGTCGAGTTTGAGAAGACGATCCAAGGCGGTGGCGGCGGCGGCAAAGTCCTCTTGCTCGGTGGCAACCATGGCCAGTGTGCGCAGCAGGTCGGCCTGATCGCCGATCTCTTCCAGCAGTTCTTCCAATGCCTGACGGGCCTCGGCGAACCTTGCCCCCTGCGCCAGCACCCAGGCCCGGTTGAGCCGGGCGGGGAAGTGGCCGGGATGGCAGGCGATGGCGGTATCGAAGGCGGCCAGCGCCTTGTCCCACCACCCCTGACCGCTGAAGGCGATCCCCAGGTGGTAGTGCAGATCGGGATTGCGCGAGCCCCGCTGTTCGGCCTGAGCCCAAGCCGCCATCGCCCCCTCGTGGTCGCCGCTTTGAAAACGGGCAATCCCCAGATGGACCAAAGGCTCGGCCCAATCGGGACGCAGCTTGTGGCAACGCTCCAGCAGCGCTTTGGCCTCGGCGGTGGCGCCGACCTCACCGCTGGCGATCCCCAGACCAAGCAACAGATCGGGCGATTCGGGGAATGAACCCAGCCAGGGGTGCAGCAGCTCGTGGGCCTCGCGAAAGCGCCGCTCGTTCATGAAGCTGCGGGCCTTGAGCAGATCGCGCTCGAAGCGGTCTTGCTTGTTCATCGACGTACTCTTGCGCCATTCACTGCGGCAACTGCGCCATCATCCCCTCGATGGCCTCCTTCACGTTGGCCAGAATCGCCTTGTTGTTCCCATCCAGCGCAATCGCCTTGCCGATCCGCACCGAGATCGTACCGGGCCGCTTGATGAACCCTTTGCGGGGCCAGACCTTACCTGCGTTGTGGGCGATGGGGAGCAGCGGCACACCGGCATGTTTGGCCAGCCAGATCCCCCCCATCTGGTAATCGCCCACTTGACCGGGGGCGATCCGGGTCCCCTCGGGAAAGATGGTGACCGAGCGCCCCGCCGCAATCCGCTTGCCCCCCTCGTCGTTGAGCTGTTTCAGCGCCTGACGCCCCGCCGAGCGGTCGATGGCGATCTGCTCCAGCGCCAGCAACGCCTGACCAAAGAAGGGGATGTAGAGCAGCTCCTTTTTCAGCACCCAATTGAAGGGGGGCATAAAGACCGGAAAGGCGACCGTCTCCCAGGCCGATTGATGCTTGGAGACCACCACCACCGGGTGGTCGGGGATGTTCTCCAGCCCCTGCACGTCGAGTTTGATGCCGCACAAGATGCGCAGCGCCGCCACATTGGCCAGCGACCAGCCCCTTCCCAACTGCCAGCGGATCTTCCAAGGCAGGGGCCAGCACAGGATGATCGCCACGGCGTAGAAGACGGTGATCGTCCAGTGGAAGAGGTTGTAGATCAGGGATCGCAGCAAAAGCATGGCGTGGAGGCTCGTTATTCGTTGGGAAAGGGGGGCATGGGACGCAGGGTCTCCCCCAGAAACCACAGGCACTCGCCCAAGACGGCGGGGGACCATGGGTGCACCCCGGTGGCCACCGGCATGGGGACCAAAGAGATCTGTTTCAATTCGGGGCGGGCCCCCTTGAGCCGGGACCAAAGCAGCATCACCCGGGGGATGTGGTAGTCGGAGGTCACCAGATAGGCCGAGGTCAAACCAAGGCGGCGCAGGGCGGCGACCACCTCGACCAGATTCCCGGCGGTATCGCGGGCATGGTCGGCCAGGATCTCGCCCTCCCGCTCCAGCGGCAGCCCGGCGGCGGTCAACGCCTGGGCGGTGGTGATCCCCGCCCCCAAGCCCGAGATCACCAACCTACCCGCCACCCCCTGTTGCCACAGGCGATAGGCGGTTTGCAGCCGCCCGGCGTCGCCGGTAAGCACCACCACCGCATCGCGCGGTTGCAGCGATTGCTCCTGGGGTGAGGGAATCAGGCGCCAGAACAGGGCGATTCCCACCAGCAACACCGCCCCCCCCAAGGCCAGAACCGCCACTGCCCAAACCCGCTTACGCATCATGTTGGTCGACTGCCTCCATCCGGCTCCATGCCGTCACCGCCTCGACCACCTGGGCCAAGTCGTCGAAGATGGGCAGGTCGTTCATGGCCAGCTTGATCTCACTCCCCCGCCCTTTGCCGGTACGCACCAGCACCGCCGCAATACCCAGGGCTTTTGCCGCCTCCAGGTCGCGGGGAGCGTCGCCCACCATCAACACCCGGTCGGGAGCCCAGCCGCCGATCTCCAGCGCTTGGCGCAGCAACCCCGGCTTGGGTTTGCGGCAGTCGCACCGCGCCTCGGGGGGATGGGGGCAAATCAACAGGTGGGCGGCGCCGCTGCGCTGAGGATCGAGCCAGTCCATGGTTTTGGTATGAATCCGTGCTTGCTCTTGTTCACTCACCCAGCCCCGTCCGATGCAGGCCTGATTGCTCACCACCACCAGCGGCAAACCGAGGGCGCGCAGTCGGGCCAAGGCGTTCAAGGCACCGGGCAGGGGAATCAGGGTGTCGGCCCGGCGCACCGAATCGGGGCGGTCGAGGTTGAGCACACCGTCGCGATCAAGCAGCAGCGCTTGGAGGGGAAACCGCAAACCGGGGGGTGGAGAGATGGGGCCGTGCTTAGAACGCATGGCCCAGGGTCAGCACCACGTAGGGCATCAACGAGGCTTTGGGGACGTTGACCCCGTTGGCGGAGGGGGTTACCAGGGCGCCGTTGAGCCCCGCCGCCACATAGACGGTGCTGCCGGTCGGGTCGTGGCGAACATAGGAGGTACCCCGGTCGTCGCAGTCGCACAGGTCGAACCAGAAGCGGTAACCCAGGGCGGCATGGGCATAGGGGATGAATTTTTTGGCGGAGCTGCCGGTTTTGGGCTGAATGGTCGCCTGAATCAGGTCGGTGCCGAAGTCATAAACCAAGCCGCGGCGGTCCTCCCAGCAGTAGTGGCGCCAGTCGATGCCGACCCCCACCCCCGAAACCGTCCATCCGGTGTAACTCTGGTTGACCCCCTCGACCCGCAGCACCAGGTTCTCACGCCCAGCCATCTTTAAGTCGACCTCGACCGCTCCCGCCGTGGGGCGGGCGCTGGCCAGCACCTCGAAGAGACTGTTGTGGTTTTCAAGGTCGAGCGCTTGGGCCGGAGCGGCAGAGCCCCACCCGAGCATCCCGAGGCAGGCGGCTCGGATCCAACGGCTGGATGTGCTGTATGACATGGGCATTCCCTTCATGGGGTGGAGCGACGGCGGCGTAACCAGGCGGCCAGTAGGTAGATCAGACCGGCCAGGGCCGAGCCGTATTCTAGCGTCGGAGCCAGCCACAACGAGGGGACGGTATCGCGCCGGGAGCTCACCCACCCCTGCACCACCCCTTGACGTTCAAGTGGCAACAATGCGGTCACCACACCCCGTTCGTCGATCAAAGCCGAAATGCCGGTGTTGGCGGCCCGCACCACGGAGCGACGGTTTTCGGCGGCCCGCAACCGGGCGTGTTGCAAATGCTGCCACGGGGCCTGGGAGATGCCAAACCAGGCATCGTTGGTGATGTTGACCAAGACGTCGGCCCCTCGACGCACCCAAGCACGCGAAAGCTCGGGGAAAATCGACTCGTAACAGATCAGCCCCCCCGGACGACCCGGCCCCAGTGGCAGCGCCCGGTCGACCATCTTGGAGGGGTGGTAGGCGCCAATCCCCATCTGAAAACCGTTCAAAAACCCGAAGATCCCGGGCATGGGCAGATATTCCCCAAAGGGGACCAAATGCACCTTGCCGTAGAGCCCAGCGGGGCGACCTTCGGAATCGAACAGCAACATGCCGTTGCGGTAAGGGGGGAAGTCGCCGGGCGGGAAGGTCTCTTCACTACGCACCGGCGCCCCCAGAATCAGGCGGGTTTGCCGTGCGGCGATCCCCTGTTCGAGGTCGTGCAGCAGCCGGGCATCATCGAGGATGAAAAAGGGAAGGACCGTCTCGGCCCAAACGCTCCAGTCGGCATCGACCGGAGTCAGGTCGAGGTGATGTTTGACCAGTTCGTCGGCCCGTCCGGGGCGCCATTTTTCATTCTGGGCGATGTTGCCTTGCACCACCGCCACCGAGAATGGTTCGCCCCGCTCGGCCTGAGCATCGACCCACCCCCCTGCCCCCCAACCGACCAGCAGCAGCGCCCCCCCTAGCGCCAAAGGGACAGTGCGCAGGCGATCCCAAACGCCGGGGGCGGTCGCCAGCACCAGCAACGCCAGCACCAGCAGGGTCGTCCCCTCCCCCCCCAGGATCGGCAGCAGCCCCGCAAGAACCGGCCAATCGACCCAAGCGGTCTCGACCGGCATCCAGGGAATCCCGGTGAAGAGCCACCCTTGGGCAAATTGCCCCAGTCCCCAAAAGACGACCGCGAGCCCACTCAACGTCAGCGCACGGGCCCCGTCCCCGAAGCGGCGCAGCAACAGCAGCGAAAACAGGGGAAACAGGGCCAGATAACCGCCAAAAACCAGGGTTATCCCCCAGGCTGGGAGCCAGGGCATGGGGGCGTAGGTGTGCAGCGTGGCGGCCAACCAGTGCCAAACGGTGGCGGCGTGCAGGGTGAGCGCCGCCAGGAGCAGCCACGCCGCGTGGGGGGTAAAGCAGCGGCGCAGCCACCAGACGATCACCCCCCCCCAACCCAGAGGGGCCAGCCATCCCTCGGGGCAGCTCCAGGCTAGGGCGGCGGCGCTCAACCAGAGCAGGTCGAGCAAGGGGGTGGGCAGACGGGGCACCAAAGGCCCTTATTCGCCGCTCACCGGATGGATCAACACCTGCAAAATGCGGCGATCATCCATTTCGGCGATTTCGATCTCGAAACGCTCAAAGGGGAGCTTTTCACCTACCTCGGGCATCCGGCCCAGCAGGTGATAAATCAACCCCCCCACCGTCTCGTAATCGGGGTGCTCTAGCTTGATTTCAAGGGCGGAGAGCAGCTCGTCGACATCGAGCCGGGCGTCGACCCGCCATCCCTGGCCCTCGGGGACCATACGGGGCTCGTCGTCCTCCTCGTCGTACTCGTCGGCGATTTCTCCGACGATCTCTTCGAGCAGATCCTCGATGGTAATTAGACCTGCGATGCCGCCGTATTCGTCGACCACCACCGCCATGTGAAAGCGCTGATTACGCATCTCTTCGAGCAGCTCCTCGATCCCCTTGGTTTCAGGGACGAAGAAGGCGGGGCGCAGCAGTTTGTGCCAACCCGACAGCCCCTTGCCCTCCCCTACCAAGCGCAGCAGATCCTTCACCGCCAGGATGCCGCTCACGTGGTCGGGATCCCCCTCGTAAATGGGGAAGCGGGAGTGGGCCGACTCGACCAGCCCCGCAAGCAGGGTGTCGGTCGGGGTGTCGATGGCAAAAGCGACCATCTCGGAACGGGGGGTGAGAACCTCCCGGACCGTGCGGCCGCGCAGAACCAACAGCGAGGCAATCATGCGGGCGGCGGCGGGGGTGATGATCCCCGCTTCGGTCGCCTCTTGAATCATCTCGCCGATCTCTTCGGTGGCGGGCGACTCTTCTCGGCGGAACAGTCGCTTGAGCAGGTTGAGCAGCTCGAACCGCGAAGGACTAGGGTGATCCTCCATGGGGCTAACGGTTGACCTCCATCGTTGCGTCGAAACAGGGGCCGTGGGGGGCGGACGCGCGCCTCATCCCTCGGCCATACGAAAACCAAGTCGCTCAAGAATGGCCGCTTCGACGGCCTCCTGAGCGTCGGCCTCCACCTCATTACGTTCGTGATCCCACCCCAGCAAGTGGAGCACCCCGTGTACCATCATGTGGGCCATGCGGTCGAGCAGGGGCAAACCGAATTCGGTTGCCTCGCGCCGCACCACCCCCAGGGCGATGACGATGTCGCCCAGCATCGGGGTGGGTTGGGGCTCGTCGTCGTTCATGGCGAACGACAACACATTGGTCGCCCCCTCCTTGCCCCGGTAGGCGCGGTTGAGGGTCGCCATCTCTGCGTCGGCAACGACCTGAATCCCCAGCTCAAGCTCTTGCCCCGAAGCGACCAAAGCTTGCAGCAGCGGCAGATCGGCTTGATCGGCCAGCACCGTCTTGACGATGGTCAGGGCGGTCCCCTTGTCGACCGGGTTGTGGGCCGGATCGCAGGTTTGGTAATCGAGATGAAACCGCAAAATGCCGTTCACGCTCACGACCGCCCCCCCTGCTGCTCGAAGCGGTCGTAGGCCTGGATGATCCGCTCGATGATCGGATGGCGGACCACATCACGGTGATCGAACGGGCACATATTCACCCCCTCAACCCCCTCCAATGCCGCCACCGCGTGGACCAGCCCCGAAGGTTGCCCCTTGGGAAGATCGACCTGGGAGGGATCGCCGGTCACCGCAGCGCGGGAGGCGTAGCCGATCCGGGTTAGGAACATCTTCATTTGCTCAGGGGTCGTGTTCTGCGCCTCATCCAAAATGATGTAGGCGTTGTTCAGGGTGCGCCCACGCATGAAGGCGAGCGGGGCGACCTCGATGACGCCGCGCTCGGTGAGTTTTTCGACCCGCTCCGGCTCAAGCATGTCGTACAGGGCGTCGAATAGGGGGCGCAGGTAGGGATCGACCTTCTCTTGCAACGAGCCGGGCAAAAAGCCCAGACGCTCCCCCGCCTCGACCGCCGGGCGGGTCAAGATAATGCGATCAACCTGGCGGGCCAGCAGATGGTGGACCGCAGCCGCCATGGCGATGTAGGTCTTGCCGGTTCCGGCGGGGCCGAGCCCGAAGGTGACGGTGGCGCTCTTCAGCGCCCGGATGTATCCCTCCTGCCTGGGGGAGCGGGGGGTGACCTTGCGTTTGCGGGTGCGCAGCACCGCCTCCCCGTCCTCCATAGGGGGGAGCGCCTCGCCGCCAATAAAACGTAGTGCATCATCGACCGCTTCGATCTCGATCTCCCGCCCCTCTTGCAACCAACGCAGCAGCTTTTCGAGGGTATGAACCGCCCCGTCGACCATGGAGGCATCGGAGCCGATCAGGGTTAACCGATTGCCGACGGCGTGAATAGTGACCCCAAAAGCCTCTTCGATGCGGGCCAGATGGCGGTCGTGCTCGCCGCACAGCTGGCGACAGTGCTCGATGTTCCCAATCTCGAAACGGCGCTCAAACGCCCCCGACGGACTCACGACGCCACCTCGCCCCGCAGAGAGTTCCCCAACGCCCGCACCACCTTCACCTTCACCAGGGTGCCGATCAGATCGTGTGCGCCCGCAAAGTGGATCGGCCAGTTGTGGGCGGTGCGACCGAAGAGATCGCCATCCCGGTTGAACCCCTCGACCACCACCTCTTCAATCGCCCCCACCCGGCTGTCCAACGCTTGGCGCTGATAAATCTTCACCCGATCTTGCACCCGGGCCAGCCGCTCCTCTTTCACCTTTTCGGGAACGTCGTCCTCGATACGGGCGGCGGGGGTGCCGGGGCGTGGGGAGTATTTGAAGGAGTAGGCGTGATGGAAGCCGACCGCGTCGATCAGGGCCAGGGTCGCCTCGAAATCGGCGTCGCTTTCCCCAGGAAAACCGACGATGAAGTCGGAGGAGAGCGCCAGATCGGGACGTGCCTCACGCAGACGGCGAACCAGATCGCGGTATTCGGCGGCGGTGTGGTTGCGCTTCATCTTGGCCAGCACGGCGTCGGAGCCACTCTGCACCGGCAGGTGCAGAAAGGGGGCCAGCAACGGCAGCTCGGCGAAGGCCTCGATCAGATCTTGGTCGACCTCGGAGGGATAACTGGTGGTGAAACGCAGCCGTTTGAGGCCGTTGAGCAGTGAAAGACGGCGTAGCAGCAGCGCCAGGTTGTATTCGGTCCCCTCACTGTCTTGACCGCGGTAGGCGTTGACGTTCTGCCCCAGAAGGGTCACCTCGATTACCCCCTGGGCGATCAGGCGCCGCACCTCGGACTCGATGTCTTCGACCGGACGGCTGATCTCGGGACCGCGGGTGTAGGGGACAATACAGAAGGTGCAGAACTTGTCGCACCCCTCCATCACCGTCACGAAGGCGGTCGGCCCTTCGGCTTTGGCCTCGGGCAGGGCGTCGAACTTGGCGATCTCATCGAGGCGCAGGTCGGAGGCTTTCACTCGGTCGCGCCGTACCTGGGCCACCATCGCCTCTAGGTGATGCAGCGATTGGGGACCGACAACGATGTCGACATAGGGGGCCCGCTTTTGGATCGCCTCCCCCTCTTGTTGGGCGACACAGCCGGCCACCGCAATCACCAGGTCGGGGTTGGCCTCTTTGAGCGTGCGCAGCCGCCCAAGCTCGGAATAGACCTTTTGTTCGGCCTTATCGCGCACCGAACAGGTGTTCAAAACAATCAGGTCGGCGCTGGCGGGGTCTTCGGTCGGCTCCAGCCCCAGCCTGCCCACCGCCATTGCCTCAATGCGCTGAGAGTCATAGACGTTCATCTGGCAGCCAAAGGAGCGAATCAACACCCCTTTTTTAGTTCGAGCCGTTGGCGCGTCCTCTGCTTGAGGCTGCGCAGCGGAATGGTTAGTCGCCTCCACCACCTGTATCGACGCCAGGGTCACGCTTGCCCCTCCCCCAACTTGGCCAAAAGACGGCGCGCCACCTCGGGGTGGACGTAGAAGTCGATCTCCCCCCCCATCCGGCCGATCTCTTTGACAAAGCGGCTGGAGAGGTAGGTGTAGGACTCGCCGGTCATGAGGAAGACGGTCTCGACATGGGAGGGCTGTTTGCGATTCATCGAAGCCATCTGGAATTCGTATTCGAAGTCGGAGATCGCCCTCAAGCCCCGCAGGATCACGTTGCCGTCGATCTCCTCGACGAAACGGGTCAGCAGTCCCGAGAAGGCCATCACCTCGACGTTGGGCAGGTGCCCGGTCACCTCACGCACCATTTCGACCCGCTCGTCGAACGAAAACAGGGGCGATTTTTTGGGGTTTTCGGCCACTGCAACCACCAGTCGCTCGAACAATCCACTGCCCCGTTCGATCAGATCGGAATGCCCCCGAGTGATGGGGTCGAAGGTGCCGGGGTAAACCGCAGTTAAAGCCATGACGCTTCCCATACAGTGATGCAGCTTGATCCGTAGCGACGGGTGTCGCCCCCCTCCAGGGTTTCGGTGGAGGGGTGTTCGGCGGCGATGCGCCCATCGGGATGAAGCAAAGGGGCTAACAGGGGCAGGGTTTGTTGCAGCAGTCCGGTGCCATAAGGGGGGTCGAGCAGGATCAGATCGAAGCGCTCGCCCCCCAGGGCGCGCAGACCGCCGGGCAGTTCAAGGGGCAGGGTGCGAAAGTGGGCTCGGCCGACCCCCCATTGCTCAAGGGTTTGGGTCAGGACGGCAAGCTGGCGGGGATTGCGGTCGACAAACAGGGTGTGGGCGGCCCCACGCGACAGGGCTTCGGCCCCCAACACGCCGGAGCCGCAATAGAGGTCGAGCACCCGCAGATCGTGCAGATTTCCCAGGCGAGAAAACAGCGCCTCGCGGGCACGCGAAGAGGTGGGGCGCACCCCGCTGCTGGGCACCTGAAGCAGGCGGCCGCGGAACGTGCCCGCGATGATCCGCACCCCTCCCGGTCCGGAAGGGGGGCGGCGCGTTGCAGATTGGGATCGGGGAAGGGGGGTCACCAGCGACGTTGCAGAGCCTGCGTGGAGCGGGCGATGAGCGCCTCGGCGGTTTGGGCCTCCTTCACCGCATCGCATCCGGTCAGGATCGAGTAGTTCAAACTTGCCTCCAACCGCTTTTCGAGGCGGGGATGCATAAAGTTGATGTTGCCCAGTTCAACCTTCAAACGTTCGAAGAAGATGCGCGCATCCTCCTCGTTGGTCTCGGGCAGAATCAGGGCAAAGATCTCGGGACCGACCCGTCCGAGCAGATCAAGCTTGCGCACCCGGGCTTTGATGAACTCGGCCACCTTCTCCATCAAGAAGTCGACCACCCAGTCGCCGTGCATCTTCTTGTAGGTCTGGATTTGATCGACGCCGAAGCCGGCGATCACGAAGGGGCGCTGGAAGCGCACACAACGCTCCATCTCTTGTTTGAGACGCTCATGGAAGGTCTCGTACTTGGCCACCTGAGTGATTGGATCGAGCGGGTACAACGAGTAAAACCGCTCGGAGCGGCGCAGGGCGGTACGGATGCGGGCGATGAACTCCTGGGGCTCAATCGGCTTGGTGATGTAGTCGTCGACCCCCTTGAGCAGGGCGTCGACTCGGTCGGGAAGCTCTTCGCGGGCCGAAAGAAAAATAAACGGGGTGACACTAAAACGACGTTGGTCGCGCACCGCCTCGTAAAAAGCGTAGCCGTCCATGTTGGGCATCATGATGTCCGAGATGATCAAATCGGGACGCTCGGTGGCGAGAATCCCCATTGCCTCGTTGCCGTCGCGGGCCATCAATACTTCGTGACCGTCCTGGGTCAACAGGTACGAAACCATCTGTAGCGTGGTTTCGGAATCCTCAACCAACATAATCTTTTTAATCATCATTCGGACTTCCTCCTCTGGCCCCTCGATCAGGACGAAGGAGTTTGCATTTCCAAGATCGCCTCGGCAAGGCGAGCAGGGGTTTCCAGCCACATTTCGGGCAGATAGGGGGCGAGCATTTCGGGGGGATGGACCCCATAGGTCACCGCCAGCAGACGGGTCCCCGCCGAACGGCCCATCGCCATGTCGTAGGTGGTGTCGCCCACCATCGCCGCATGGGCCGGGGCGACATCAAGCTCGGCCAGTACCTCGTACAACATCGCCGGATCGGGTTTGGAGGGGCACTCACAGCTGCATCGGCTGGCGGCCACATAGGCGCCCAACCCGGTCTCATGCAAAGCCCGGTCGAGCCCGGCCCGCGATTTTCCGGTCGCCACCCCGATGCGATACCCCGCCTCGGCCAGCCGCTTGACCGACTCCAACACGCCGGGAAACAGGGGCACCCCCCCCTGAGACAGAAGGCGAAAGTGGTGCTTGTACCCCTCCCCCGCCCGCTGGTGCAACGCCCGATCCCCCTCGGGAATCAGGGTCGCCATCGCTTGGGGCAGACTCAGACCGATGATCGAGGCGAGCTTCTCTTCGGGCTGTAGCGGCGCCCCGGCCTCTTCGAGCGCACGCCGTAGCGCCTCGACGATGATCGCCCGGCTGTCGGAGACGGTGCCGTCCCAATCGAGGATGACTGCCCGAATCACGAGACCCCCCGCACGGTAGAAAACCGCTCGTGCAGCTGTCGCAGGTAATCCCACGAAAACAGCCCCGAATCGTGGCCATCGTCGAAGACCATCTGAATGGCGTAGTTGCCCACCGGAATGAAGTCGGTGATGCCGACATCCTGTTTGCCGGTGATGACTTGGGCCTGGTCGGGGGTGTGCCCTTTGCAATCGGCACAGGGGCATTCGACCCGCAGCAGCTCGTAGCCGAAGCGGCTTTGCGCCCCATCCTGCCAGACGACTTCGAGCCTCTTGTGCTCGGAATAAACATGCAACTCGGCGGGAATCGCCCGATTTTGCCCGGTCATAACCACCTCAAACGGTTTGCGCGCCAGCGTCGCCGCATCGGCGTCCGCCAAAAAAAAGCCCCCGACCTAGGCCGGGGGCTCTCTTGGGGCGTCTATGCTGCGGGAAGTTCAATCCCCGAACAGACGATCCATCACCGCCAAATCCTCGTCGTCGACGGGACCGGAGGTGGTGTTTTCACGTTTGATGCGCTCGTAGATCTCCTCGCGATGGACTTCCACTTCGCGGGGGGCATCGATGCCGATACGAACCTGGTTGCCCTTGATGCCCAAGATGGTGATTTTGACGTCGTCACCAATCATCAGGCTTTCGCCGTTGCGCCGGGTGAGAATGAGCATGGATCACTCCTGTGTGAAAAAAATGGAAAGAGGTAAAACCCAAGGGATTTCGTCCAATTTCAAATCGCGGCGAATCCTAGTGACGGGCAGACTGCGATGTCCAATAACAATTCCGTCAAAATCGGCCAATATTAACCACTTGCCCCGCGTTGACGATTTCCAATCCCAAAAACTCGTCGGAAAGTGCCCCGTCTTTGCGATGAATGTAGACATGGCTCACGTGAGGGGCGTAGCGCCGGGGTCGACCGTGGGTATCGGTCTGTAACGAGACCTCGTGCAGCAGCTCGACCGCCAGGGCATCCTCTTCGGCCACATAGGCCCGCACCAAGCCGAGCTTTCCGTTGTTCAACCGCACATAACGTCCGGACAGGGCGGCCAAACCGGCGGGGTCGCCCGCCAAATCTTGAATGTCGTCGGACACGGGACACCTCCTGCATAAAGACAGCGGTTCAGTCGTCGCTGAACAGCGCCTCGACATACCCCTCGGCATCGAAGGGGCGCAAATCCTCGACCCCCTCCCCCACCCCGATGAAGGCGATGGGAATCTTGAGCTCTTCGGCAATCGAGACCACCACCCCACCCTTGGCGGTGCCGTCGAGTTTGGTCACCACCAAACCGGTGACCGGGGTCGCCTCGTGGAAGGCGCGGGCCTGACGCAGGGCGTTCTGGCCGATGGTGGCATCGAGCACCAGCAGGGTGTCGTGGGGCGCCTCGGGATCGAGCCGTTTGAGAACCCGTCCCACTTTTTTCAGTTCCTCCATCAGCCCCCCCTGGGTATGCAACCGCCCAGCGGTGTCGATCAACAGCAGTTCGATCCCCCGCTTTTGGGCCGACTCCAGGGCATCGAAGGCGACCGCCGCCGAATCGGCGCCCTGCCCCTGGCGGATCACCGGTACCCCGGCCCGCTCCCCCCAAACCACCAATTGTTCGGTCGCCGCCGCCCGAAAGGTATCGCCGGCGGCCAACATCACCTTGAGCCCCTCACCCTGGTACCGGCGGGCCAATTTACCCAGGGTGGTGGTTTTTCCGGCACCGTTGATTCCCACCATCATCGCCACATGGGGGCGATGATGGCGCTCCTGCAAAAAGGGGCGCTCCAACGGTTTGAGAATAGCGATCAGTTCTTGGCGCAACACCCGAGAAACCGCCTCGGGGGTGGGATCTTTCTTCGCCGCACGGCGAACCTTTTCCATCAACCGCTCGACCGTCGCCACCCCCATGTCGGCCATAATCAGGTGGTCTTCCAGGTCGTTCAAAATCGAGGCATCGACCGGTTTGCGCCCGATAAGCCGCCCCAACCCGCCCCCCAACTGGGCGCGGGTCTTGGTAAGTCCGCTTTTGAGCTTGCTCCACAGCCCCATGAATCGACCCTCTTTGATTCAACCCGCCGCATGAAAAAGGCCGGCAATGCCGGCCTTTTTCGCTGTCCACCACCGACTTGGTTATTTCTTTTCAGCCAGCACCGCTTGAGCGGCGGCGAGACGTGTGATCGGCACCCGGAAGGGGCTGCACGAGACATAATCGAGCCCGGCCGCATGGAAAAACATCACCGAGGTGGGGTCGCCTCCGTGCTCGCCGCAGACCCCCAGCTTGATGTCGGGACGGGTGGCGCGCCCCCTTTCGATCCCCATCTTGACCAGCTGGCCAACTCCGCCCACGTCAATCGAGACGAAGGGGTCTTTTTCGTAGATCCCCTTGCGGACGTATTCGCCGAGGAACGAACCGGCGTCGTCGCGGGAGATCCCCAGGCTGGTCTGGGTCAGATCGTTGGTGCCGAAGCTGAAGAACTGCGCCTCGTGCGCAATCTCGTCGGCGGTCACTGCGGCGCGGGGCAGCTCGATCATGGTGCCGATCATGTAGGTCACCTCGACCCCGGTCTCACGCAGCACCTGGTCGGCCACCGCCACCGCCTGTTTTTTCAGCAGCGCCAGTTCGGACTGCTTGCCCACCAGGGGGATCATGATCTCGGGAACGATGCTGAACCCATCGTTTTTTACCAGCTCGCAGGCAGCCTCCATGATGGCGCGGACCTGCATTTCGTAGATCTCGGGGTAGGTAATCGCCAGACGGCAACCGCGATGTCCAAGCATCGGGTTGAACTCGTGCAGGGCAGCGACCTTTTCTTTGAGTTTTTCTTTCATCGCGCCGCTGGCCCGGGCTACCTCGGCGATCTCTTCGTCGGTGTGGGGAAGGAACTCGTGCAGCGGGGGATCGAGCAGGCGGATGGTGCAGGGGTAACCCTTCATCGCCTTGAAGATGCCGCTGAAATCCTCGCGCTGCATCGGCAGCAGCTTGTCGAGCGCCTTACGGCGACCCGCCACGTCGTCGGCCAGAATCATCTCGCGCACGGCGGTGATGCGGTCGCCGTCGAAGAACATGTGCTCGGTCCGGCATAGGCCGATTCCCTCGGCGCCAAAACTACGTGCCACCTCGGCATCGTGGGGGGTGTCGGCATTGGTGCGCACCTTCAAACGGCGGATCTCGTCGACCCAGCCCATCAAACGACCGAACTCGCCCGAAAGCTCTGGGGAGCGGGTGGGAACCCGGCCCAGCATGATCTCGCCGGTCGAGCCGTCCAGGGTGATCCAGTCGCCCTTGTTGACGGAGATGTAACCGACGTTGAACAGCTCGGATTCGTAGTCGATCTGGATCTCGCCGCAGCCCGAGACGCAGCAACGCCCCATGCCGCGGGCGACCACCGCCGCGTGGGAGGTGGTGCCGCCGCGGGCGGTCAAAATTCCCTGGGCGGCGTGCATGCCGTGGATGTCTTCGGGGCTGGTCTCGATGCGGACCAGAATGACGCTTTCACCCTTCTCGGCCCACTCCATGGCGTCATCGGCGTGGAAGACCACCTTACCGGTGGCGGCGCCGGGGGATGCGGGCAGACCGCGGGCGATCACCTTCTTCTCGGCGTTGGGGTCCAAGGTAGGGTGCAGCAGTTGATCAAGCCGCTCGGGCTCAATGCGGGCCACCGCCTGCTCTTTGGTGATCATCCCCTCGTCGACCATGTCGACGGCGATCTTCACCCCGGCCCGGATGGTCCGCTTGCCGTTGCGGGTTTGCAGCAACCAGAGGCGGTTTTTCTGGATGGTGAACTCGATGTCCTGCATGTCGCGGTAGTGGTTTTCAAGCCGCTTGTAGACGGTCACCAACTCGCCGAAGACCTCGGGCATCGCCTCTTCCAGCGAGGGGAAGCGGCTCTTGCGGTCGACCTCGGGCACGCTGTTCGAAAGGGCCCATTCCCGACTACCGGCCTGGGTGATCTGCTGGGGGGTGCGGATGCCGGCCACCACATCCTCGCCCTGGGCGTTGATGAGGAATTCGCCGAAGAAGACGTGCTCGCCGGTGGAGGGGTCGCGGGTGAAGGCCACCCCGGTGGCGCAGTCGTCGCCCATGTTGCCGAAGACCATGGCGCAGACGCTCACGGCGGTACCCCAGGACTCGGGGATGTCGTGCAGGCGGCGATAGGTGATGGCCCGGTCGTTCATCCACGAATTGAAGACGGCGCCGACGGCGGCCCAGAGCTGCTCTTTCGGAGACTCGGGGAAGGGCTTGCCGGTTTTGTTTTCGATGATCCCTTTGAAGGTGGCGACCAGCCCCTTCATATCTTCGGCAGACAACTCGGTATCGAGCGCCACGCCGCGGGCTTTTTTCAAAGACTCAAGGGCGTGTTCGAAGTGGTGGTGATCGACCTCCAGCACCACGTCGCCAAACATCTGCAAAAAGCGGCGGTAGGAATCCCAGGCGAAACGCTCGTTGCCCGATTGCTTAATCACCCCCTGCACCGTGGTGTCGTTCATACCCAGGTTGAGAACGGTGTCCATCATGCCGGGCATTGACACCCGGGCGCCGGAGCGCACCGAAACCAGCAGGGGATTTTCGGCGTCGCCGAATTTAGCCCCCATCTCGGCCTCGACACGGGCCATGGCGGCGTCGACCTCAGATTCCAGCCCGGCGGGGTACTGGCGGTTATTGTCGTAGTAGGCGGTGCAGATCTCGGTGGTGATGGTGAAACCGGCGGGAACCGGTATGCCGAGCGTGGCCATCTCGGCCAGGTTGGCCCCCTTGCCCCCCAGCAGGTTCTTCATGGAGGCGTCGCCCTCGGCAACTGCGCCACCGTAGTAATAAACCATCTTGTTCGCCATGACTCCCCCTTCGCACGAAGGCGATCGGTCCGTCTACCAAAAGATCAAAAAATGTTTGAATGGATTGGGTTTAGGCCACTTCGGCCGCGACGTCGAGCAGGGCGATGTCGCCCACCAGCCGGAACAAACCGTGGATCTCGGCCAGAAGCCCCAAACGACGCGACCGCACCGATGGCTCCTCGGCCATCACCAAAATGGTATCGAAGAACCGGTCGACCGGCTCCCGAAATTGCGCGGTCAAGGTTAAGGCATCGACCCACGCCTGCCCCGAAACCGCCTCTTCAATTTGGGCCCCCAGGGCGACCACCGCATCGAGCAGCGCCCCCTCCTCGGCCTCTAGACCCTGCTCCCCCTCGTGGGGCAGCCGTTTGGGCTCATCCACCGCCTTGGCCAGGATGTTGTGGATCCGCTTGTGGGCCGCAGCCAGGCTCGCCGCCGCTTCGCCAGCCCGAAAGGCCGACAGCGCCTCAACCCGCGCCTGCACCAACACCGGGTCATCATCAACCACCGCCAAAGCCGCCGCGATGACATCCTGGGGATGGGACCACAGCCCTGGCAAACGCCCCGCCACGAAGGCGGTCAGGTCGTCGCTCAGGGTTTGAGGCTCGACCGTCAACATACCCGCCGGGAACCCCTCGATGGCATGGGCGAAGATCTTGCGCAGATTCAGGCGGAGCGATCCGGCCAACACGATGCGCAGCACCCCGAGGGCTGCGCGGCGCAGACCGTAGGGATCCTGCGACCCGGTGGGACGCATGCCGATACCGAAGGCGCCGACCAGGGTGTCGATGCGATCGGCCAGGGCCAGCACCGTCCCCGCCGCCGTGGCGGGCAGGGCCGAATCCTCGCGGCCGGTCGGCAAATACTGCTCGCGCAGCGCCACCGCCACCGCCTCGGGCTCGCCGTCGTGTCGGGCGTACTTCTCGCCCATGATCCCCTGCAACTCGGGGAACTCCCCGACCATCTCGGTGAGCAGGTCGGCCTTGGCGAGCTCGGCGGCCCGGTCGGCGGCCGCCTCGCAGGCACCCCCGAACGCGGCATCGACCGCCGGGGCGAGCAGCGGTGCCAAGCGGCGCACCCGTGCGCTCTTGTCGGCCATGCTCCCCAAACCCTTGGCGAAGGTCACCCCCTCCAGCCCGGCGATGCGATGCGACAGGGGATGTTTGCGGTCCTGGTCGAAGAAGAACATGCCGTCCGACAGCCGCGCCCGCAGCACCCGCTCGTTGCCCGCCTGAATCGCCGCCATCGCATCCGACTCAAGGTTGGCGACCGTGATGAAACGGGGCAGCAGATGGCCGTCGCCGCCTTCGATCACAAAGAACTTCTGGTGGCTGCGCATCGAGGTCATCAGCACCTCGCGGGGCAACGCCATGAACCGACCATCGACATGGCCGATGACCGGCACCGGCCATTCGACCAGATTGGTCACCTCTTCGAGCAGCGCCTCGTCCTCGACCAGCACCCCCCCTGCATCTTGGGCGCACAGGGCGATGTCGGCGGCGATCTTCTGGCGGCGGGCCAGTTCGACCGGCATCACCTTGGCGGCCTCCATCGCCGTCAGGTAGTCGTCGGCCTGGACCAGTGGCACCGGCGTGGGGGCGAGGAAGCGGTGGCCGCGGGTGGTCCGCCCGGCGGCGACCATCTCCAGCTCGAAGGGGATCACCTCGTCGCCGAGCAGGGCAACGATCCAGTGCAGGGGGCGGCAGAAGCGCAGCCGATGGTTGCCCCAGCGCATCGATTTGGGGAAGGGGATCGCCTGAATCAGTCCCGGCAACGCGGCAGCCAATACCTCGGCGGTCGCCTTGCCCGGCTCGATCCAGCTGCGCCCCATGTAGATCCCTTTGGGGGTCTCGATCTTCTCAAGCTCGGCGACCTCAACCTTTTGGCCTCGGGCGAACCCTTGCAGCGCCTTGGTTGGATGGCCGTCTGAGTCAAAGGCAGACTCGACGGCGGGGCCGAGTTTTTCCATGCGGCGGTCGGGCTGGCGGGGGCTCATCCCCGCAATCGACACCCCGATGCGGCGAGGGGTGGCCAACGTAGTGATGTGCTCGTAGCCGATTCCCTCTTGGCCCAACAACGTTTCAATCGACTCGCGCAGCGCTTGTGAGGACTGGCTGACCACCTTGGCGGGGAATTCCTCCACCCCGAGTTCGAGCAGGAAGGTGCGATTCATTCAGCCACCCCCTGGTGGGCCAGCATGGGGAAGCCCAGCTCTTCGCGGCTTTGCAGGTAGCGGGCGGCGCACATCCGCGCCAAGCGGCGCACCCGTCCAATGAAGCGGGCCCGCTCGGTCACCGAAATCGCACCGCGGGCATCGAGCAGATTGAAGGCATGGGAGGATTTCATGCAGTAGTCGTAGGCAGGCAGCGCCATCCCCTGTTCGCACAACCGCTCGCACTCACCCTCGAACCGATCGAACAAACCGAAAAGCATCGCGACGTTGGCCTGCTCGAAGTTGAAGCCGGAGCCCTCGACCTCAAGCTGATGGGCGACCTCGCCGTAGGTGGTGGTTTCGTTCCACTTGAGGTCATAGACGTTGTCGACCCCTTGCAGGTACATCGCCAGCCGCTCCAGCCCGTAGGTGATCTCGCCGCTGATCGGGTCGAGGTCGATGCCACCACACTGCTGGAAGTAGGTGAACTGGGTGACCTCCATGCCGTCGAGCCACACCTCCCAACCCAAACCCCAGGCGCCCAGGGTGGGGGACTCCCAGTCGTCTTCGACGAAGCGGATGTCGTGGGCCAGGGGATCGATCCCAATGGCGCGCAGGCTGCCCAGGTAGAGCTCTTGAATGGCGTCGGGGGAGGGCTTGAGGATGACCTGAAACTGGTAGTAGTGCTGAAGCCGGTTGGGGTTATCGCCGTAGCGGCCATCTTTGGGGCGGCGCGAGGGCTGCACATAGGCGGCCCGCCAGGGCTCGGGACCCAGGGCGCGCAGGAAGGTGGCGGGGTGGAACGTGCCGGCTCCGACTTCGCTGTCGTAAGGCTGAAGGAGCAGACACCCCTGCTCGGCCCAGTAGCGTTGCAGCGCCAGGATCAGCGATTGGAAGGTCACGGTCGGGGGATCCTTGGGGGAGGGTAACCTGTGTGATTTATGCCGGTTTTTCCCGGTTCCAAGCCTGGGCCTGTGGCCGGGCCGGAACGATACGGACCGGCATGGGGGGGGTCAACCGTTGGAGGGACGCAAATTGTGCCTCGGCACACAATAGGAAGAAAAAGTGAGCCCCTTTTGCTCGATTTAGCGCCTCTTAGGGGAACGCTGAATAGGCCTTCTGCCTTTTCCAGCAGCACTTCTCAAAAACCAAACGTAAGGCGCCCTGAGGCAGCGTGATTTTGCGGCGCTCGCAAAAACAATCGCGGCCGTTCCTGGTTTTGGCGACCCCTCCATGGGTCACGGACAGACGCCGAATCCATCGACGTTCCCCCAATACAGCAACCCGCTGTCGCGCCAGATCGCGCACATCATCCCCCACGTCGGGATGGTCTGCGACCATCGACCAATATCGGCGCGCCAACAGGATCATCGGCTGCAAAATGGGTGGGGGGATCGTCCCTGTTTTCAGGGGGGGGAAGGGTTTCGGGGATGTAGCCGGAGGGAAGGGGGGCTAGGGCCATGGGCAACATGTCGTAGATAGGGGCCAAGGTGAAGGGTGGGGTCGTCCACCAAGAACGCTAGGAGTCTGTCGGGCTTGAGCGTCCGTAGCGAGCCGAGTGGGGAATCGAGGCCAAATTTTCACGGTTTTGAGGATCATAGTGGTGGCTATGTGACGAAAAACCGGGGGAATTTGGACCGATTACCCGCCGGCGCACGACTGCATGGATGCAGGAGGTAGCGCAATGCAGGAGCAATTGCCGAGTAGGACGATCTCAAGTCCGACAGACTCCTAGGCCCCCTCCTCCTGCGACAAATGCTCCATCACCTGGGCTACCACCAGCTCCAGCAATTGCATGCGGTATTCGAGAGAGGCGATCCGTTCGTTGGCGGCGGTCAACGCCTCTTGCAGTACCGTCACATCGGGCGATTTAGCCGCAGGTTGGGGGCGGGCAACCGGCGTCATCTCGATGTCGATCTCGACCTCGATTTCGGACTCGGGGGGCAACGGGGCAACACGGACGGCTTTGGCCCCCTTGTCTTTGGGGGGCTCCTCGATCTGGATGGATTCGACCGGGGCGGACGCCTCGATAGGAGAGGGTGCCGGGGGGGGCTTGTCCCCTTTTTGGGTGGGGGCAGGAGGGGTGGCGCCGGGAATACGGGCGCGGATCAACACCTCGCTGTCGAAGCTGAAGCCCGCGCTGCCCATGCCGAGCTCCTCCCGCGCCTTCTCTTCCATCTTGGCCCGCACCGCCTGCAGGATGTCGTCGTCCAGGGCGACCATGGCCCGCACCCGTTTGCTGGTGGAGAGCTCGATCCAGCTGATCGTCTCCATGTCGTCGGGATTGCTCATCGCCACAAAGATGAAGCGATCGGTGGCGTCCAGCGGCACGTAGCGCCCTTCGTACATCATCTCAAGGGTCAACAAGGGGACGAGGTTGGGATCGAAGGTGCGGTCCTTAAGCACAACCCCCGGCAATCCGAAGTATTGCCCCAACACCTTGGCCGCCGTGGGGCGATCCATAATCCCCTGCTCCACCGCCAGCGAAACCAACCGTTTGGGGGCCGCCGAGGTGTCGCGCCGCTGCTGATCGGCCAGCTCCTCAAGCTCCTGGGTCTCTAAAATGCCCTGCTCAACAAGAAATTCGCCGATCTTCTTTCGACGTTCGGCCTGTTGGGAGCCGGCTCCGGAGGTGGTTTTGCGCATGGCATCGCTCGCTCAACGAAAGAGGGATCAACATTACATTCCTGTAATCTGCTGCCAGTGTGGCGGATTCGGCTGGGACCGTCACCCCGCAAATTGAGTACGCCCAAAGCTGCTTAAGGAAGCGCTGATTTAATAGCGCTTCCGAGCGACCCAGGGATGGG
This sequence comes from Proteobacteria bacterium CG1_02_64_396, assembly GCA_001872725.1. Lineage (NCBI taxonomy): Bacteria > Pseudomonadati > Pseudomonadota > Proteobacteria bacterium CG1_02_64_396. The sequence goes on from MNWR01000026.1 coordinate 22,661, forward strand.
TCGCCAAAATCAGGAACGCCAGCGACTGATTTTGAAAGCGAAGCAAAAACCACATCGCCTCAAGGCGCCTACTTTTGGTTTTTGCGAAGCGTCGCTGAAAAAGGCGGGATGCCTTTAATCAGCGTCTCTTTAATGGACGGTGCAAACCATGCAGGGATCGAAGGCGCGTACCACCTGTTGCACCCGCAGCCGCCCCGTCTCCCCCTCGGCCTCGACCCCCTCCAACGCCTGCTCCAGCGGCCCCGGAACCCCCTGCCCGTCGCGGGGGCTGAAGTTCCAGGTGGTGGGGGCGACGATTTGGTAGGCGGCGATCTTGCCCGCCTCGATGGCGACCCAATGCCCCAAACCGCCCCGCGCCGCCTCGACCAGCCCGACCCCGCGCCCCTCGACCGGCCAGTCGTGATGCTGGATAAAGGGGGCCTCGGGATCGATCCGGTCGAGCCATTGGAGCATCAGCCCCGGCAACTGGGCGACCTCCATCATCCGGGCGACGATGCGGGCGGCGACCGAGGGGGCGCCCCCGGCCAGCAGATCGCGGATCAACGGCTGACCCGCCACCGCCTGGCGGGCCAAAGCGCCGACCTCCAGCGGTCGCCCATTCAAGCGGGGCGCTTTGCTCCAGGTGTAGCCTTCCGCCTTGTCGGCATCGGGACGGGTGAGCCCTCGCGCGGGGGGCAAGTCCCCCTCCCCCGCCAACCAGGCATGGGCGGTCGACTCCACAATCGCGTCGGGATCAAACGGGGCCGCCCCCGCACCGCTCCAAACCCCGGCGGGCCAGGCCACCCCCTCCGACCCGGGATAAGCCCCGCCGCTGCCCAGCCGCCACTCCGGCCATCCTCCGGTCGCTGCCAAATCGAGATCGGCGGCGGCCTGCAAAAACAGGGCGAAGTCTCCCTGCCCTCGCCACCTGTACCCCTCCAGATCGGCCCGACAGCGCCAGGCGGCGACCTGTTCCAGCGGCAGGGCGAAGAGCTCGCGTTCTAAAAAACGGCGCAGCCCCGCGATCAATCCCCGGGCTTTTTGGATCTCGGTTTTGTCGACCGCCCGGCTTACCCCCCCCAACTGGAACACCAGGGTGTGGGGCCAATGGCCTGCCAGCATCCCGACCATGTGCAGCCATTGCGCCCGTGCCGCCAACCACCCCCGACCCCCTTCGCCGACGCTGCTTTTGAAACGGCGCACCGCCTGGATATGCCAGGGGCGGCCGGCATAAGCATCGCGAGCGAAATCGGGCATGAAGAAGAGGTAGAAGTGGCTCAGATGGTCGGCAAGGTTTTCGGCGCCGTGGAGGATGCGGCGGATTTCAAGGCCATTGGGGACGGGCCGAAGGTTGGCGGCGGCCTCAAGGGCGGCCACGCAGGCCAGCGATTGGGAGATCGAACAAATGCCGCAAATGCGGGGGGTGTAGACCAGGGCGTCGCCGGGGGAGCGGCCCGGCAACATCTGCTCGAAGCCGCGATAAAGCCCCGCCGAAACCTCGGCGCGGCGCACCACCGAGCCGTCGAGATCAAGGGCGACCTGCACATCCCCTTCGACGCGGTTGATGGGACCGATTTCGATGCGACGGGTCATGGGGGGCTCTGTTGAGGAGAGGTAAGTAAAGTCAAAGGCATCTCTCGGCTTCATCTGCGCCGCGTCGATTTCACCGACGGCGGGGTCACCACCCGGTCCTTGCGGGCGTTGTTGCGCAATCGGGCTGGGGTGGCCGACTTGGCCAAGCTTGCCAGCGCCACGAACCAGGCCTTGGGCATGTCGGTGGGCAGCCCCACTGGGATTCCGGCGATCTTCGGGGTCTGCATGAAGGGGTGGCCGGGCGCTTCAAACCCGGGGGCGGTGCAGTGGATGCAGGGGGTTCCGGCGTCGATGCAACTGTTGCCGCCGTTCCAGCCCCGCACGTTGCAGTCGGCGTGGGCCTGGGTGCCGACGCAGCCCAGGTGCTCCATCAAACAACCGAGCTGCCCTGCGAATTCGGCGCTGGCCTTGTATTCGTAGTATTCGTTGCGGGGGCAGCCGTGGTGGGCCAGCACATCGGCGTAGAAACGGGGGCGGTTGAGGGGGTCGAGGTCGTCCAAGGTCAGATTGCCCGCCGCCAGCAGCGCCAGGGTCTGGCTCACCCACTCGGGGTGGGTCGGGCATCCGGCCACGTTGACCACAGGCAATCCGGCGCGGCTGCGAAAATCACCCCCCAGAATCCCCCCCGCCTCCTCGACCAGGTATTGCAACCCGGCGGCATCGCTGGGATTACCACCGCCGCTGGTGATCCCCCCGAAGGCGGCGCAGCTGCCGACCGCCACCACATGGCGAGCCTTGGGGGCCAGCCGCTCGATCCAATCGAGCATGGTCGCTCCGGCAAAACGGTGGAATCGACCGCTCCCCCCCGGCCCCCGGGGAATCGCCCCCTCGACACAGAGGATGTCGACCCCCTCGGTCGCCGCTTGCTCCAGCATCGCCAAGGTCTGCTCGCCGCTGGCCTCCGACAACGCCGGATGCCAGAGCAGCTCAATCCCCGCCGCCGCCAGGGTGTCCGAAAGATCGGGATCCTCCTGACACAACCACGACATGGTGCAGCCGCCACACCCCCCCGATTGCAACCAAAACAGGCGGGCGGCCCCCATCACGCCCCCAGCCAGCGCAAGCGATAGAAGCCGAAGTTCTGAATCCCGCCGCCGGGGGTGGTGTGTTCCTCGCGCCGCTCTTCAAGCCGTTCGAAGCGCTCGCCCAGGGTCGCCAGCAGTTTGGGGGCGTCGTATTGCACGATCTCAAGGCCGCTGCATTTCGTGGGGCCATCGAGGGCGAAGGCGCCCATCACCACCTGCCCCCCAGGGTTCAGGGTGCGGGCCAGGGTCGCCAGGTAGGCGGCCCGGTCGGCGGGATCGGTCGGAAAGTGGAAGACCGCCCGGTCATGCCACAGGTCAAAACGATGGGGGGGATGGAAGGTGGTGATGTCGAACTCAAACCACGCCACCTGATCGGCCCGCCCCCCCAACCCCCGACGGGTTTGTTCGAGGGCGGCGGCGATGTCGAGCACGGCGGGGCGATAGCCCCAATCGAGCAACCGCCCCGCCAGCCGTGAAGCGCCCCCCCCGACATCGAGAACGGCGGCCCTGGGGGGAAGCCCGGCAGCCGCGATCAACTCCAGCGACAAGGTCGGCTCGGACTGATACCAAATCACCTGATCGGGGGCCTTGTCGGTATAGACCTGCTGCCAGTGGGCTTGGCGATCCACGGGGCTCCCTCCCTTACCCCTGGGCCCCCGTGTCGTCGAACAGACCGCGATGTTCCAGCACCGGCATGCGGCGGCGGATGTCGGATTGTTCGATGGGGTCGAAGATGGCGGTGATCACCCCCTCGTTCTCTTCGTCCCCCTCCCCCAGCACCCGGCCCCAGGCGTCGACCACCATGCTGTGTCCGCCGGTGTGGCGGTTACCGGGGTGGGTTCCCGCCTGGTTGGGTGCAATGACAAGGCACTGGTTTTCGATGGCGCGGGCTCGAATGAGCAGCTCCCAATGGGCGCGGGTGGTGGTGCGGGTGAAGGCGGAGGGAACGACGATGATGTCGGCCCCAAGACGACGCAGATGTTGGTACAAAGCAGGGAAGCGCAGGTCGTAGCAGACGGTCAGACCCAGGTTGCCCCAGGGGGTGGGAACCACCACCGCCCGGTGGCCGGGGGCCATCACCGCCGATTCCTTGTGGATGTCGCCGGGCAGATCGACGTCGAAGAGGTGGATCTTGTGATAGTCGGCAACCAGCTCGCCCTTGTCGTCGATCACGATGGCGGTGTTGTGCACCCGTCCGGGGATCTCGGATTCGACCGGCAACACCGCCACGATCCACAGATCGAGCTCGCGGCTGCGGGCCGAAAGGAAGGCGATCCACGGATGGTCTTCGTCCAAAGGCTTGGCTTGGGCTAGGATTTGCGCCGGTTCAGTCCCCATAAAAAAGGTGTTTTCGGGCAGAACCGCCAGTTTCACCCCCGCCTGGGCGGCGCGACGCAACAGAGAGTCGGCCCGGGCCATGTTCAAGAACGAATCGTCGCCGGTGACCATTTGGATCGCGGCGACTTTGACAAATGCAGGAGTATTCATGTTGGGAATCCCGAATCGGTTAGGGCGATGGATCGTGCTGATGGTGTGGACGTTGGGGCTGGCGGCGCCGGTTCAGGCCGACCGCTGCGGCGTTGGCGCCATTTTGAACCAACCGGCCCACCCCTTGGCCGGTGCGGTGGTGAGCTCGGCGGCGAACAGTCTGCAATCGACGCACTTCATCGTCTACTGGGGCAACACCTACAGCACCACCGACCCCGACTGGGCCAACGCCACCACCGTCACCGCCGCCACCGGCAGTTACATCGGTTCCCCCAAAATGGTGGGGCAAACCCTGACCATCGCCGAGCAGGCCTACAACAAAGAGATCCTCACCTTGGGGTTTACCTTTCCCGCCGGGCTGTCGGTGGGGGGGCGGATTCCGATCTACCTGCTCGATTCGGGGGCGGTCGATCCGGGGGGGCGCACCACCATGGGGGCCAACGTGCTCGGGGTGACCGGCATCGGCCAAAATCCGATCTACATCTCGGTTTCGGGCGATTTCTCGGGCACCCACAGCGCCGATCCCGTCGATGGGGCGACCGGTTTTAACAAATACCTTGAGCTCACCCTCGCCCACGAGTTTTTTCATACCATCCAGGCTGGCTACATCGGTTTCAGCCAATTCGATGTCGGCTCCTCATGGTGGATGGAGGCGACCGCCACCTGGATGGAGGACCAGGTCTTCCCCAGCAGCAACGACTACCTCAATTTCGTCTCCGACGTGATCCTCTATCCACAGCAAGCGCTGGCCACCTTCAATGGCCTCCACGAATACGGTGCCGCCATCTTCATTCACCGCTTGGCCGCCCGCTTCGACAACACCACTGGATCGACGGTGAAGCAGGTCTTCACCTCGTGGCAGAGCCAACCGGGGTCGACCTGGGAGGCGGTGGTGGAGCCAATCATGAACCTGCACGGCGCCACCCTGCCCGACGCGGTGGCCGATTTTTGGTTTTCAATGCTACAACCGGCAGCAGCCACCCCCGCCTACCGCGACGGCGCCCTGATGGGAAGTTTGTCCCCCATCGGCTTGAGCAACGGCGGATCGATCAACCTGTGCGGTCCCGACCGCTTCGGGGTGACGATTGCCGCATACACCGGCCTGGGCGCGGCAGGTTTGGCGGGGAGTGGCGGTTCGGGGCGTTGGTATGGCTACGTGCCGGGCCAGCCCTTGATCGCCCCAAGCCCCAACGGCTCTGGAACCACCCTGAACTGGAACAGCGCCACCGGCTACCTGTTGGGATTGGGGCTGGCCACCGACATCAGCAGCCGCACAGGCGGGTACGACGGCACCCTCTACAACGAAAAAAGCGGCCCCTGTCTCGGCTTTGCCGCCGGAGCAAATCCCCAGCCCCCCGCCACCCTCTGCACCGCCACCTGCGGGGTGGCAACCAACAACTCGGGTGGGGGCAGCACGGTGACCACCCACCCCAACGGCGGGTGTTTGATTCATTTGTTGGGTGGGTTTTAGGGGAGATGGGTATTAGTTCGCTGCTTGCTTTGCCCAAACAGAGAGTTGGCGTTGGTAGATGTCGGAATAGATCTTGACGAAGAGTTCCGCCATCGTCCTTGCCCCCACACGACTCAGTTCACGGAAGTCACTGGGCATCCAAGGAAGTAGCAGCCACCCAAACCAATAATTGATTTCATTTGTAGCTTGGTAGCGCTCACGGTTATGGGTGTGTTGTTCCGTTACCTCGGCATGAACATCCCACACAGTTTTTTGCATGCATGGTATGAGGCCAAGGGTTGCACCCGTGACAAAACACAACAAGGAATAGGACTTCTCCTGATTGGAGGAAATGTCGAATTTGAGGATCAAATCGGCAGCAGCCCCTTCCTCAGGGGCAAGGGTAATCGTGCTGAAATATCCGGTTTCCTTTGAAAACTCGACAATTGCCTGGCTGAGTAATTCAAAGCCGGGACCATCTTTGATGTCCTTGTGGTCGATGGTATAGACGATCTGAATGTAAAGGCTCGGTTTCTCACGCCGGTCATCCATGTCAGGCAATTCCAAAGTGTCGTTGAGCGCGTGAGAGGGAAACGCAGCGCATCCCGACACCCCCAACAGCACCAATCCCAACCACCCGAGCCACCGCTCCATCGTCCCCTCCTTGATCTCCAGGGTTGAAAAACAGCCCCTTAGGCCGGCACCTTCCCCTTGCCGATCTTCTCCCAGTGGGCCTGCCCCAGCTCCATCAAATCGCGAACGATCTCGGCGACCGGCTCGACCTTGTTCACCAGCCCCACGCTCTGCCCCGCCATCAGGCTGCCGCCGTCCACATCCCCCTCTTGTACGGCGCGACGCAGCGATCCGGCCCAGAAGTGCTCCATTTCAAGCTGCGCCTCCTCCTTGGCTTTGGTCCCCGCCTTCACCGCTTGCAGCAGTTCGAGTTGCAGGGCGTTGAAGCGCTCGGTCCCCTGGTTCACCAGGGCACGGACCGGAATCACCGGCAGGGCGGGATCGAACTGGCTGGTGGGGACCGCATCGCGGCTCCCGGCGCGGGTCAACGCCCGCTTGAAGTCGGGGTGGGCGGGCGATTCCTCCGCCACGGCAAAGCGGGTGCCGAGCTGCACCCCCGCCGCCCCCATCGCCACGTAGTGGGCCATCATGCGCCCGTCGCCGATGCCACCGGCGACAAACACCGGAATCTCTTCGGGGATGTGGGGCAGGATCTCTTGCACCAACACCGAGGTAGAGACCGGCCCGATGTGCCCCCCCGCCTCGCTCCCCTCGATCACAAAGGCGTCGACCCCCTGGCGGATCATCCGTTTGGCCAGCGCCAGCGCCGGGGCGAAGGCCATCACCTTGCCGCCCCCCTCTTTGATCCGGGCGATGGCATCGCGGGGCGGCAACCCACCGGCCAGCACCACCACCGCCACCCCCTCATCGAGGCAGACGTCGATGTGCTCCATCAGCTTGGGATCCATGGTGATGAGGTTGACGCCGAAGGGGGCGTCGGTCGCCGCCTTGACCGCTTGAATCTGCTCGCGCACCTGCTGGGGATTCAAGCCCCCCGAAGCAATCACCCCAAAAGCCCCCGCCTTGGCCAGGGCGATCACCAACGGCGCGTGGCTCACCCAGGTCATGGCGCCGCACATGATCGCGGTGTTCGTACCCAAAAAAGCGCGCCCCCGCTCCATCATGCGCAGGATGTCGGGGCAGTTGTCGTAGGTGGGGATGGTGGCGGCCATGAAATGTCCCTGAATATGGTTGGTTGGATGCGATGACGGGAATCGGGGCGATAGTGTACGGTAATGGCCCTCGATAGATGAACCTTCAACCTTCAATTCGATAAATCGGGAGTTTCCCATGCATTACCTAATTTCGGCGGCAGGACTCGACCGTCCCGGCTTGGTGGCGGCCCTCTCCCGTGCCGTAGGGGGCATCGGCGGCAACATCGAGGAGGCCTCGATGACCCGTCTGGCCGATCTCTTTGCGGTGCTGCTGCTCATCAAGGTGGAGCCCGGCACCGATCACGCAGCGGTCGGAGCGGCGCTCAAACCGGTCGCCGACGAGCTGGGGCTGGCCCTGTCGGTCATTGCCGATCCCGGCAGCGCCGGTGAGGGGGAGGAGCCGACCCACATCGTCAACGTGTTGGCGGTCGACCGGGTGGGGCTGGTTGCCGACGTCACCGAGGCGATTGCCGCCCAAGGGGGGAACATCGTCGATCTGGTCGCCCGTCGCCTGGAGCACACCGGCCAGCCCGCCTACACCATGACGGTCGAGGCGACCTTCCCTTCAGGGAGCGATCCCGCCGAGGCGCTCGCCCCGCTCAAGGCCCAAGGGATCACCGTTTCGGTGCGCGGCGTCGACGCGATGACGTTGTAAGGGGCTGGCATGGCAATCCGTGAAATTCTGGTCTACCCCGATCCGATTCTGGCCCAGGTGGCCGACGAGATTGGGGATGTGCACGACCCTGAAATCCAAACCCTGATCGACGACCTGATCGAGACGATGCAAGCAGGCCCCGGCGGTGTCGGCATCGCCGCCCCCCAGGTGGGGGCCAGCCGGCGGCTGGTGGTGGTCGATTGCAGCGGCCACAAGAAGGTCACCACCTGCCACGGCTTGATGGTGCTGGTGAACCCCGAGATTCTCGACTGGCAGGGGATGGAGGTGGCCCGTGAGGGGTGCATGAGCCTGCCCGACTACACCGCCGACGTGGTGCGGGCGGTCTCGGTGAAGCTGGCGGCCAGCGACCGGGACGGCAACCCGGTGGTGATCGAAACCGAGGGGTTCGAGGCGCGGGCGATCCAACACGAAATGGACCACCTGGAGGGCAAACTCTTCATCGACCGGGTGGTGAGTCCGAAGCGGGATTTGCACAGGCGCAAGAAGTACAAGTGAGGGGGGTGGGTGGGGTCCACCGAGTCCACGGGGTTGTCCACCTTGGGGTGGACCCAGCCGTGGACTAAGGACTGGACAACCCCGTGGACAGCCTTTGCCCTTGAGCCCCCTCGCCCCCATAGGGGGAGAGGGTCGGGGTGAGGGGGCGCCCCGTGGGGTATAACGGTTGGGGCGGGCGTCGACCCCTTCGAGGCAACGAATGAATGGCGCCGACATCTCCCCCCTGAACCACCCCTCACCCTAACCCTCTCCCCAGGTCTAGGGAGAGGGGACAAAACCGGGGAAAGCCTTCCGCTGGGCTGTAGGAGCCCGGTCTCCGGGCGATGCAGGAGGTACCGCGAAGAAGAGCGGCCCAAGCCCTGGAAGATGTCGTAGGAGCGCCGCCCTCGGCGCGATTGAAGAGACCAAGCCGGTTCGTTCTGGCCGAGTCGTCGCACCGAAGGCGTCAATCCCAGGGATTTGGCTTGGGTTATGGCGACGCCCGCATCGGCCCGTCCTTCGACAGGCTCAGGATGAGCGGAAAACCAGGGCCTCCCACATTCCTTTGGTTTTGGACGGTTGTACCGGGTGGATACGCCTTGCCTGCGCGGGTCGCCCGGAGACCGGGCTCCTACAGCCAACACAATCCGCTTGTGCTCTTGAACGCGCCGTATCCTTTTCGCCCGCCCCCATTGAGGCCCCATGACCGACCTCCCCACCCCCGCCATTGCCGTTCTGGTTGTCGACGATGAACCCCGCTCGCTGGAGGCGATTCGGCGCACCCTGGAGGAGGATTTTGAGGTCTTTACGGCGGGCGGCGCTGACGAAGGACTCCAACTCCTCGACCGACATCCCATCGGGGTGGTGCTGTGCGACCAGCGCATGCCGGGGACCACCGGGGTCGAATTCCTTACCGCCATCCGCGAATCCCACCCCGAGGCGGTGCGGATCGTCATCTCGGGTTACACCGATTCCGACGACATCATCCAGGCGATCAACGTCGCCGGGATCTACCACTACGTCACCAAGCCGTGGCACCCCGACGCCCTGCTTTTGCTGGTGCGCCGCGCCGCCGAGTTCGTCGCGCTGCAACGGCGCCATCAAATCCTCGCCCGCGAGCTTCTCAGCAGCGAGGCGACCCTGCTCGGAAGGATCGACACCGACCGGGGGGCGCTGCAAAACCGGTACGCTTTTGGCGCCATCGTCAGTCACGACGCCAGCCCCATCCGCCCCCTGTGCGACCAAGCGGCCCGCATCGCCAGCTCCGACATCTCGGTGTTGGTCCAGGGGGAATCGGGGACCGGCAAGGAGCTCTTCGCCCGGGCCATCCACTTCGCCAGCCCCCGCGCCAGTCGCCCCTTCGTGGTGCAGAACTGCGGCGCCCTGCCCGACGAACTGCTGGAGAGTGAACTCTTCGGCCACAAGCGGGGCGCCTTCACCGGGGCGGTGCAGGACCATGTCGGCCTGTTCGAGCAGGCCGACGGCGGCACCCTTTTTTTGGACGAAATCGGCGAGACCTCCCCCGCGTTTCAGGTGCGATTGCTGCGGGTGCTGCAAGAGGGGGAGGTGCGTCCCCTCGGGGCCGCCTCGACCCGGCGCATCGACGTGCGGGTCATCGCCGCCACCAACCGCGACCTGAGCGTCGAGATGAACCAGGGGCGGTTCCGCTCCGACCTTTATTGGCGGCTGGCCCACTTCGTTTTGAACATCCCCCCCCTGCGCGAGCGTCCCGAGGACATCCCGGTGATCGCGGGCCATCTGCTGGGCAAACTCAACCCCACCGCCCCCGCCGCCCTCGCCCCCCCCACCCTCGACACCCTGCGCCGCTACCCCTTCCCCGGCAACGTGCGCGAGCTCGAAAACGAGCTGCGCCGCATGGTGGCGCTCAGCCAAGGGGGGCGCCGCCTGGGGAGCGAGCTGCTCTCCGACCGGGTGCGCAGCTTCGATTTCGCAGCCGCGCTCGGCAACGTTGAAAACGACGGGGGGACTCTGAAGGATCGGGTGGAGCGGTTGGAGGCGGGGTTGATCCGCCAAGTGCTGAGCGAGCAACGGGGCAACATCAGCGCCGTCGCCCGGCAGTTGGGTCTCTCGCGGGTCGGGCTCTACAACAAGATGCGCCGCCACGGCATCGAGGGGGGGAGCGATGGGGCGTAAAATCGACCTCGACCACTCCTTAAGCGACTCGGTGCTGGGGGGGGCCTTCCCCCACGACGGCGCCCCCGAGTTGAGCGAATCGGCCTGGATCGAGGTGATCCAGACGATGGACGCGGTCTACGCCGAGCTGGTGCGCAATCAAGTCGCCCTCGAAGAGCGCAACGCCGAGTTGGCCGAGGCCAAGTCGTTCACCGATTCGATCCTCGGCGCCATGTCGGACGTGATCGTGGTGATCGACCGGGCCGGGCGCATCGCCAGCCTCAACCCCGCCCTGCTGCGCCTGCTCGACCTGACCGCCGAAACCCTGACCGGCCGTCCGATCTCCGACCTCTTCCACGGCCCCTCCCCCGAATTCATCGCCTGTCTGACCGGTGCCCAGCCCGGCGAAGGGGTGAGCGACCGGGAGGTGCAGCTGCGCGACGCGGCGGGGGAGCCGGTTCCGGTCGCCCTGAACTGCACCCCGCTGCGCGGCGCCGGGGGACGGATCGAGGGGGCGGTGATGGTGGGCCGTCCGGTGGGAGAGCTGCGCCGCGCCTACGAGGCGCTCAACTCGGCCCACAACGAGCTCAATCTTGCCCATCAAGAGCTTAAGCGGGCCCAGGAACAGATCATCCAGTCCGAAAAGATGGCCTCCCTCGGACGGCTGGTGGCGGGAGTCGCCCACGAGCTGAACAACCCGATCAGCTTCGTCTTCGGCAACATCCACGCCCTGCGCCGCTACCTGGAGCGGATCGAGCGCTTTTTGGGGGAAGGGGGTGGGGATGCGGCGCTGCGCGAAGAACTGCACATCGAGCGCATCCGCGCCGACCTCCCCTCGCTGATGGCGGGGACATTGGAGGGGGCCGAGCGGGTCAAGGCGATCGTCGAGGATCTGCGCCGTTTCTCGGCGCTCGACCGCGACAAACGGGTGGCGGTCGATGTGGCCGAGGTGGCGCGGCAGGCGGCGCAGTGGCTATCGGCCATGGACCGCTCCGGCATCCCCATCGTCTGCCGCTGCCCCGAGCCGTGCCGGGTCGAGGGGGCGCCGGGCCGCCTGGAGCAGGTCTTCGTCAACCTGCTGCGCAACGCCCTGGACGCCATGTTGGGCCGGGCAGGCGAGGTCGAGATCGTCTGCCGCCGCGAGGGGGAAAGCGCCGTGGTCGAGGTGCGCGACCGGGGCTGCGGCATCAAACCCGAGGACCTCCCCCGCCTCTTCGAACCCTTCTTCACCACCAAACCGGTCGGGGTGGGGACGGGGCTGGGGCTGTCGGTGAGTTATGGCATCGTGGAGCACCACGGCGGGACGCTGAGCGCCGCGAATCGGGCGGGGGGTGGGGCGGTGGTGACGGTGCGGTTGCCGTTGAAGGGGTAGGCAAACCTCGTTGGTCTTCAGGGTTGGGTGGTCGTTTGTTGGATACAACGCGATAGGGAGGTTGGTCGATGCAACCACTGGATCTCGACGCACTGCTGCACTCGGAACATCCCGACGCCTCGTTTCACGATTCCGAGCTCGATGCCATCGACATCGATTTCCAATCGGGGCGAGGGCGCCTTCATTTTCGTATTCCCGTCGGCATCACCGATGGAGAACAGGTTCTCGTGCCGGGGTGTTTGGTCCTAACCGGTGTCCTGCTGATTGCCGCGCAACCGCCTCAAAATCCCTCGGCAGAATGGAGCGGTCAGTCTCTGTGGATCACCGCGGAAGGGACTTGGCCACCCCCCGACCTTCAATCGACTTTCACCCTTCCCAGCGATCTTCCCGAAGAGGCTTTTTGCCACTACCTCTTTGCCAGCAACACCAATGCGTACTGGGTTATTTCGGCCCGAACCGCTGAATTCGTTTGGGATGAGGCGGAAGGAAAGTGACCTTGATTGGGGGAGTGCCGCTCGAATCAGAGCCGTGTAGGAGCGCCGCCTATCCGCTCCTCCTGAGCTAGTCGAAGCACGCGATGTCTTGTTCAGGATTTTTGCCCGCTGTGGAAGAAAGACATCGGCCCGCCCTTCGACAGGCTGAAGGTGAGCGCAAAACCTGGGCCTCCCACGAAAGGCTCCATGACCCATCGGGGCGGTAGGATCCCGGTCCCCGGGCGATGCAACGGTGAACGGAGGTAAGCTCGACATCGTGGAAAACGCACCCAAAGAGGGGAGCCGAGTTGCCGTAGGGGACGCCTGCATCGCCCGGAGACCGGGCTCCTACCCTTGTTTTGAAACGTTCGTGTCGATTGTGAAGGTCACCGGTTTGGGAAGACCGTTCCGCACCTCGACAAAGTAAGGGGGTACGACATGACACTGACCTGCGATTTCAAAGAGACCGTGGTTGCGCGCGCCCAAAACGATCCGGCGTTCGCTCAGGCGTTGCTGGATGAGGCGATCACCCTGTTCGTCGATGGCGAGCCCGACCTGGCCAAGTCGATCCTGCGCGATCTGGTCAACGCCACCATGGGGTTCGAAGCGCTGGCCGAGGAGATCCACAAACCGGCCAAGAGCCTGCACCGGATGTTGTCGCAATCGGGCAACCCGACCATGAGCAACATCTCGGCGGTCTTCGCCGCCATCAAACGGGCGCTCAGGGTTGAGGTGTATATGCGGATTGTGGCGGCGTGAGGGTGAGCTTCTGAAACCGCCAAATGAGAGAGGGGAGGAGCAGCATTGATGCGGGGGTTCCAGACCAAGCGATAAGACGATTTGCGTAGGAGGTTTTTGGTTGTTGTTTTTGTCGGTAGCGCGAGTAGTAATTTGCCGTGGTAGATGGATGTGCCGCGCTTTTATCCTGCCTTCATGATCGTTCGGGTACATTCAAGACAAAACGCAGGGTGAACCAGAAACCCGCATCCACCACCGATGGATTCAGGAGAGAGCTTGTGAGTGAGTTGAAAACCAAGCTAGCAAAAGAGGCCCGCCGCATTGAGGAGGACTCTGAACATTCCGCCAAGGGTCATTACAACGCCGCCGCCCGATGGGGGGGGTACCATCTGGGGCTCGGCCTGCCTGCCGTCCTGATTAGCGCACTTGCTGGGGGGGCTGCCTTTAATAAATCCTGAATCCGTGCCCAAGAATCCCCGCACCCCACCCGGTACCAGTGACGACGAATTTTCTTGAGCAGAGCCGCCTAGTCCATATCAAAAACCCTTCATGGCGACCTTTTTGAGGTCTTTTTTCACCCGGTTTATGGCCTGTTATTGAGTTCTGGCAATAGAAATCCATTCGCCCTTTATGAGGGCGATGTTCAGGACATGTTGCACCAATTCTCGGCGCTATCCCGTGCGGCATAGATCCACATAATGATCCCGAAAAACCTGGAATGCTGGGCA
>MNWR01000027.1 GCA_001872725.1 Proteobacteria bacterium CG1_02_64_396
GGGGGGGGGTAGACCAGGAGCTCCATGTCGAGATCGATGTTCGACCAGGCGCGGAAGAGTCCAAGGGGGTAGCGTGTCGACAGAACCAGCATCCCCAACCGCCAAGCGCCCCGGTGCAGCGGGGATAGGCTCAAGGTCACCGGGGTGGCTTGGCCTGGATCGAGGGGGGGCAGTTCGAGGGTGCCCGAGGGGCGCTCCAGCGCGATGGCCAGCCGTCGTTGGCCGACGCTGGCGGCAGTCAGGCGCAGGGTCGCATGGGGGCTTTGACCGGCAAAAACCGGCGGCGCCCCCCCCGCTGCCAATGTCAGACCGACCAGGTTGCGGTAGGTATGAAACATGGCGACCAAACCGATGGCGGCCAGCCAGAAGGTGAGTAGGTAGCCCAGGCTGCTGCCGTAGTTGATCGAGCCGATCAGCATGACGAAGAGGATGCCGGTCAACAGTAGGCCGGTGCGGGTCGGCAGGATGTAAACCCGGCGGCGCACCAGGGTGATCGGCCCCACCTCGCGTCCTTGGGGGGTGAAAAACCGGGCCAGACTTAAGGATCGGCGCAGCCGGGCAAGCTGTTTCAAGGGGTGGCCACCTGGGCGATCCACCAGGCGATGGGATCCTGACCGCCGAAGTCGCTGCCCGGCACGGTGTGCAGCCGGTGTCCTGCCACCATGGGGAGGATGGTCTGGATGTCCTCGGGGACGACGAAGCCGCGCCCTGCCAGCCAGGCCCAGGCGCGGGCGGCCCGCAGAATGGCCAGCCCCGCCCGGGGTGAGAGCCCCACCTTGAAGAGGTCGCAGGCGCGGGTGAAGCCAATGAGCGCTTGCAGGTAATCGAGCAGGGGATCTGCGGCGTGGACCTTGCCGACCTCATCTTGCACCGCCAGCAGCCCCTCGGGGGTGGCCAACGCCTGTAGGTTGGGAAGCAAGGCGCGGCGGTCGCCGCCGGTCAGCAACGCCCGCTCCGCAGCAAAACCGGGGTAGCCCAGCGAAATCCGCATCAAGAAGCGGTCGAGCTGCGATTCGGGCAGGGGGAAGGTGCCAACCTGCTCCAGAGGGTTTTGGGTGGCGATGACAAAGAAGGGGCGAGGCAGCGGCCGGGTTGCCCCCTCGGCGCTGACCTGTCCCTCTTCCATCGCCTCAAGCAGGGCGCTTTGGGTTTTGGGGGTGGCGCGGTTGATCTCGTCGGCCAGCAGCACCTGATTGAAGATCGGGCCGGGGTGAAACTGGAAGGTCTGACTTTCGCGTTCGAAGATCGAGACCCCGAGGATGTCGCCCGGCAGCAGATCGCTGGTGAACTGCACCCGTTGAAACGTAAGACCAAAGGAGCGGGCCAGCGCTTGGACCAGGGTGGTTTTGCCCACCCCCGGCAAATCTTCAACCAGCAGATGCCCTCCGGCGATCAAACAGGCGACCGCCAGCCGAACCGGCTGGTCGTGCCCCAGAATGATTTGGCCGGTTTGCTCCAACACCGAAAGGATCGAGCGATGCAGGGTCGGGGTGGGAATGTTGGATTCCATGCGGTGGCAACTCGCGACAAAAAAAGGGGAATGCGGCTTAAATGCGGTCGGTTGCCCTTGACTTTTAAACATTGGGCCGATCAAGAGAAAAGACCGTCTTGAATAGTCGGGATTTGAATCCTCTAACCCTTTGAATTCTTTACAAGTGATTTAAAAACAACAACTTAGAACAAGTGCACCCAATGTGACCAAACGGTCATGAACAGCGCGATCCCAAGGACTTAGCCCCACCATCGAGGGTTTGTGCACAAAGTTTTCCACAGATTTTGTGGAAGGGGGGGCGGGGCATAAGGAGGCGCTGATTGAATCGGCGTTTCCCTAAGCGGTGGATCCGCCTCCCCCCTCATCAGATCAAGCGTGCCCCTCGTATTCGCGATCGATTCCCATCGAGTCGAGCGCTGCCTCCCAGCGCAGTTCCGGCCTCTGATCGAACAACACTTCGGATGCAAAGGGGGCGACGATCCAGGTGTTTTCTTTGATCTCCTCCTCCAGCTGCCCCTCGCCCCATCCGGCATAACCGGTCATGAGCATAAAATCTCGGGGCCCTTCCCCCTGGGTGATTGCCTCAAGAATATCGCGCGATACGGTCATTCCGGTGTTGGTGGTCTCGACCGCCAGGGTGGTGTGCCACTGCCCCAGAGGGCGGTGCAGCACCGAGCCGACCTCGCCCTGTACAGGGCCGCCCCAATAGATGAAGCGTGCGGCGACGGCGGGGTTGTGGCAGTCAATCCCCATCTGAGCCAGCGCTTGCCCCACGGTGTAGGTGGCGACCGGGCGGTTGACGATCAACCCCAACGCCCCCTCGGGGGTGTGCTCGCAGATCAAAACCACCGCTTTGTGGAAGTTGGGATCCTCCAGGGCGGGCATGGCGATGAGCATGCGGCCCGAAAGGGATAGAAACGCAGCCTGGGTTGAGGTCATGTCGGCTCCGTTGCGTCGGTGGTTTGGTCGGGGCGAGGTTGCTACAGTCCCCCGGCCGGGATGGGGTTAGTTGAACAGATGCCTTTTGAAATCGAAAGGTCGAAGCGATCAACCGTCTCTCATCCATCAGTTCTTGATCGGTTGCCGTAAGTCTCGAAAGGATCCCATGTCGGTGATTGCCATCGGCGACCTGCACGGTTGCCGCGAACGGTTAGAGGTGCTGCTCGGGCGGCTGAATTTCGATCCCGCCGTCGACACCCTGTGGTTGACCGGCGATGTGGTCGGTCGCGGCCCCGACGCCTTGGGGGTGCTGCGGCTGCTGCGCGATCTTCAAGATAGGGTCGTTGCGGTCATGGGCAACCACGAGCCTTACCTCATCGCCCTGGCGGCGGGACTCCTCGACGCCGAGCCGCCCCACGCCCTGCGCGATCTGCTCAATGCCCCCGACGCCGCCGAGTTGCTGGCCTGGGTGCAACAGCGCCCCTTGGTCCACATCGACCGCGACCTGGGCTGGGGGATGATCCACGCCGGATTGCATCCCGATTGGGATGTGGCCCAAGTGGCCCATTGGGGCAAGGCGCTGACCGAGACGATTCAGGGGCCGAATGGAGCCCAGTTTTGCGCCGATCAGGTTTTGGCCCGCCCCCCCGAGCGCTGGGAGGATTGCCACGACCACGAGAGGAGGCTCCATTTTGCGCTGGCGGTATTCACCCGCACCCGTTTGATCGATCCGCTGTACCGCTTTCACTGGCCCAGCAAGCCCCCCCACGACCACCCCGCCCGTTTTCTGCCCTGGTTCGACCTACCCGAACGACGCTGGGACGAAGTGCGCTGGGTTTTCGGCCATTGGGCGGCGCGGGGGCTGGTGCAAAGCCGCCATGTGCTGGGGCTCGATTCGGGATGCATTTGGCGGGGGAGTCTGAGCGCGGCGCGGTTGGGGGCGGGGGCGCCCGAGGTGGTGTCGGTGCCGTGTCCGGAGGGGTATGAGGTGCGGGGGCACGAGTGAGGGGGGGATTCCCAGCCGACTGCGAATCTCACCGAACCACTGCAAATCCCCCCTAGGAGTCTGTCGGACTTGAGATCGTCCTACTGCGCCGGCGGGTAATCGGTCCAAATTTCCCCGGTTTTTCGTCACATAGCCACCACTATGATCCTCAAAACCGTGAAAATTTGGCCTCGATTCCCCACTCGGCTCGCTACGGACGCTCAAGCCCGACAGACTCCTAGCCCCCCTTTTGCAAAGGGGGGAGCAAGGTGTTTGCTCGACCCACTGCAAATTCTCCTCGACGGACAGCGAATCACCCGGCCTGCCTTGAAATCCCCCCGTCGTCGACCGAACGGCGCCTTCCCAAACATGGTGGAAGGACGAAAGTAGTGGGTGGATTCCGGGTCCGGCGGCGCCGTCCCGGAAAGAGGCCGGTTCTTCTTCCCTCGATCCAACCATCGAAGCGTCATTCCGGGGGCTCGCAGTCCATGTATCTGTGGGAGCGCCGTCTCGGCGCGATTATTCAGCTCCGAGGGCGCATCCTCACACTGCGGGAAAAACGCTGGGATAATCGCGTCCCTCGACAGGCTCGGGATGAGCGGAAAAACGCGGCGCTCCCACAAAAGGGAACAGCGGCACCAAGCAAGCCCCCTCCCCCTGCCCGGGGGAGGGACGAAAGGTCGAGACGGCGGATGATGTTCGGGGGCGAGCTCAGCGCCACTCACCCGTCACCAACCGCGGATCGACCATCACCCCATTCAGACTCACCCCCCAATGCAGGTGGGGGCCGGTGGCGCGGCCAGTGTGGCCGACCCGACCGAGAACTTGCCCCCGCACCACCGCTTGCCCCACCTTGACGTCGATCCGGCTCATGTGGCCATAAAAGGTGACCAGCCCTTGGCCGTGGTCGAGCAAAACGGTGTTGCCGTTGAAGAACTGGTTGCCGGTCAGCACCACCACCCCGGCGGCGGGGGCGCGGATTTCACTGCCTTCGTCTGCCGCCAGATCGAGGCCGGAGTGGGGCTTGCGGGGCTCGCCGTTGAAGATGCGGCGCAGGCCGAAGGGGGAAGAGACCACCCCCTGCACCGGCATGGCCAGGGGGAAGGCGGGGTGGTCGGCAGAAAAAAGGTCGAGCCCTCGGCGTAGCGCGCTCGCCTCGTTGCGAATGCGGACCAGCTCTTCGGCGGTAGGGTTGACGTGGTGGGAATTGGGGACGGTCAGCGATTGGGTTGGGTAGTCTTTGGTGGCAACTGCGAAGGGGAGGGTTGCTCCCCCCGGTAGTGTGAGGGTCGCCTCGCCCGGCGCTTGGGTGAGGGGGATCCCCACCACCGCCCAGTATTGTCCGGCGTCCGGCAGCACCATCACCGGCCCCCCCTCGAAACGGACGGTACCGGGTGGGGTGGCGCCCAGGGGGATGAGCGCGATCCCCCCCGGCACCGCGCTGGTCTGGGGCAGGGTCGCGGCGCTGCAAGGGGCGGAAGTCAGCACCAGCATCAACAGCGGCAGGATCACCCCCACCCGCCGCCACCGAAGCGACAGGGGGGGTGTGGGAACGGACCTGCCTCCGCGAACGCTTGGGGTAAGTGGTTGCAACTCGGCAAGGGGGAGGTCGGAAACGGTGGATGCGCTGCGCTTATCCACCCTACGCCCCGGCGTTTGTGGCAATGTAGGGTGGATAAGCGCAGCGCATCCACCACCCCGCCCCACCAAAAAACCGAAAAGTTGGGAGGTCCACCGTAGGGTGGATAAGCGCAGCGCATCCACCGCGAACGCCTCCTCCCCTGGGCCCGCCGATTCGCGGAGCGAAAGCCGATCCCACAGCCGATCCCAAGGGGCGACGCATTCAGCCGCCCCCCGCGTCATGTGCAACAAACCCTTGGCAACCATCTTCAAGAGAGCAGGCATGAAATTCCTTCGTATCTTTTGGCTGATCGTTCTTCTCGGACTGTCGCCCCTGCATGCCCAAGCCGCCGAGCGCCCCGCCGCCATCGCCACCGCTCATCCCCTGGCGACCGAGGCGGGGATCCAAATCCTCAAGCAGGGAGGCAACGCCTTCGATGCAGCGGTGGCGGTCGCCGCCACCCTGGGGGTGGTCGAGCCGAGCGGCTCGGGGCTGGGCGGCGGCGGTTTCTTTTTACTCCATCGCGCCGCCGACGGCCTCGATACGTTGGTCGATGCTCGCGAAAAAGCCCCCGGTTATGCCAAGACCGATATGTTTTCTGCCGATCCCTCGGCGTCTTTAGATAGCGCCAAGGGGGCGGCAATCCCGGGGATTCCGGCAGGTTTAGCCTGGATCGCCCAACGGTACGGAAAACTTCCCCTTGCGCAAAGTTTGGCCCCGGCGATCCGACTGGCTCGCGCCGGTTTTCCGGTCGACGGTCACTACGCCATGTTGGCCAAATTTCGCGAATCACTGCTGGCCCGCGACCCCCGCACGGCGGCCATCTTTCTTGACCACGGCCGCGCCCCGAGTAAGGGGTTTGTGCTGCGCCAGCTCGATCTGGCCCAAACCCTCGAAAAAATCGCCGCCAACGGGCGCAACGGATTTTACGGCGGCGACACCGCCCGGGAGCTGGTCAACGGGGTGCGGTCCAAGGGGGGGATATGGTCGCTGCGTGACCTGACCGAGTATCAAATTAAGGAGCGGCCCCCGATCCGCTTCAACTACCGAGGGGCCACCATCGTCACCGCCCCGCCCCCCTGCGCCGGTGGGGTGGTGCTGGCCGAAACGCTGGGCATCTTGGGGGCGTTGGGGGATCAGGGGGGCGGGCTTGCTCCGGTGGTCGAGGGGCTGCGCCGGGGGTATCAGGATCGTGCCCGCTACCTGGGCGATCCCGATTTTGTCGATATGCCGCTGGAACGTCTGCTGTCGCCCGAATACGCCGTAGAGCGGGCTAGAGGGATCGATCTTAACCGCGCCACCCCCAGCATCAGCCTGGGCGAGCCGCTCGATGGAGGGGGGTCGGGGAGCAACACCAGCCATTTTTCGATTGTCGATGCGGCGGGCAACCGAGTGGCGGCGACCTTGTCGCTCAACTACCCCTTCGGCGCGGCGGTGGTGGCGGGCGCCACCGGGGTGCTCATCAACGACGAGATGGACGATTTTGTCATGGCGCCGGGAGTCCCCAACGCCTACGGACTGGTGGGGGGTAAAGCCAACGCCATCGCCCCCGACAAACGGCCCCTATCGAGCATGACCCCCACCTTCGTTGAGGACGAACGGGGGGTGCTGGTGCTGGGGACGCCGGGGGGCTCGCGCATCATCACCTCGGTGCTGCTCGGCATCTTGAATTACTTGGGCCACCCGAGCGTCGACCTGCCCGCCCTAGTCGCCCAGCCCCGCTACCACCACCAATACCTGCCCGACCGGGTCGAGTTCGAGCCCGGCAGCATGCCCGCCGAGGTCCGCCACGCCCTAGCGCAAAAGGGGTACATGGTCGCCGAGGGGAGCAGGCCGTGGGGGAACATGCAGGCGGTGTGGGTGAGCAAGGATGGGGGCGAGGCCCAGGCGGCCAGCGATCCCCGGGGGGAGGGGGCGGCGCGGGTGGTACCGATGCCGGTGAAGTAATCAAAACGACCTGCAACCGAAGGCCCTTTTCTGTTCATTTTGGTCGTTACATTGAGAGGGGTGTGGCATAAGTTGAGGGTAGCGCCGAAGCGAGGCAAATTAGGGATGCCCCGCAGTCCCCCCCCCAATGAATCCCCGCAAGTTTTCTGTGCGAATGGTGCTACGAAGAATCTGTATAGCATCGGCCGAGCGACGCCTTGTTTTGTGGCGCTGGCGCTGTGGATGATTTGCAAGAGCTGGGTTTTTGCACGCCGTGCGCGTGTTGGAGCGACAAGTTCAGGCGGAGTTAGGCGGAATCCGTCTATGACACTTTATGCGCCCGCTGTCATGCCGAGCCTTGAGTGTTGCCACAGCCACAACCAGCGGTACTAGAAGTACTTGCGCAGTGTGATACCCAAAACATCTCGCACCGATCACGATTCAAAATCTATTCGACAAGGAACACAGCAGAATGACAAGTACCCAACAACGCGCCGCACTGCAACGCCAAATCTGGCAAATCGCAAATGACGTACGAGGCGCAGTCGATGGCTGGGACTTTAAGCAATATGTACTCGGCACCCTGTTCTATCGCTTTATCAGTGAAAACTTTGCCAGCTATATCGAAGGCGGTGACGACAGCATCAACTATGCGGCGCTTTCCGATAAGGTCATCACCCCTGAAATCAAAGACGATGCCATCAAAACCAAAGGCTACTTCATCTACCCCAGCCAGCTGTTTGCCACCATCGCCGCCAGCGCCAGCACCAATGAAAGCCTGAACACCGACCTCGCTAAAATCTTTGCCGCCATCGAAAGCTCAGCCAACGGCTACCCATCAGAGCAGGACATCAAAGGCCTGTTTGCCGACTTCGACACCACCAGCAACCGCCTCGGCAACACCGTCACCGACAAAAACACCCGTTTGGCCGCCGTGCTCAAAGGCGTGGCCGGGCTGGATTTTGGCGATTTCGAGGGCAGCCATATCGACCTGTTTGGCGATGCTTACGAGTTCCTCATCTCCAACTACGCCGCCAATGCCGGCAAATCCGGTGGCGAGTTTTTCACCCCGCAGCATGTGTCCAAGCTGATCGCCCAGCTCGCCATGCACAAGCAAACCAGCGTCAACAAGATATATGACCCCGCCTGCGGCTCCGGCTCGCTGCTGCTGCAAGCCAAAAAACACTTCGACGCCCACATCATTGAAGACGGTTTTTTCGGTCAGGAACTCAACCACACCACCTACAACCTGGCGCGGATGAACATGTTCTTGCACAACATCAACTACGACAAGTTCAACATCCAGCTGGGCGACACGCTGCGAAATCCGCATTTTGGCGACGACAAACCCTTCGATGCCATCGTCTCCAACCCGCCCTATTCG
>MNWR01000028.1 GCA_001872725.1 Proteobacteria bacterium CG1_02_64_396
TTGTGTTTTCCGGGCATCGCTTGGCTCCTCGCTCTCGCCAATCATGCCCCCTCGGTCTTAACAAAACCTACTGTCCAGTTTTTGGGGTCCACTTCACAACGAAGGAAAACGACGCAATATTTGCGCAATACGGATAACCGTGCGCAATGTGGATAAAAGAGGGCTTTTTCGGCCCTCTGGAGGAGAGGTCGGGATTACAACATCGATGCTTGGCGGGGGTCTATTCCACAAATGTGGGGGGTCGCGTTGCCTGCGTCACAGCGATCCAACGTTCCAAACGACCGAATGAGGCGGCGATCTCGGCACGGCATCCTTGCGGAAAAGATCGGGGGTTTTTTAAAAAAATTTGCGGAATTATTTAAAGCATAATCGCGGTTTTAATTGATCTAAATTCACGGAAAATGATTGTATCGAAGCGGAATAAAACCCCCATCCATGGCTAAAATCACATGCTGCATGGATGCGGTTTTTTGGGGATGATTCCCACCTCCATCGCATGGATCCGATGGGTCGATCCCCAGGGGCGCCCTCGTAGACCCACACGGTTTGAACGCCATGAATCACACCATGAACATTCTGCTCGTCGACGACCACGCCCTGTTTCGCGAGGGCTTCAAACTCATGCTCCAGCGCTGCTGGACGATGCCGCTGCACGTCGTCGAGGCGGCCACGGCCGAAATCGGCCTGGAGGCGGCGGCGCACACCCGCTTCGATGTGATTTTTTTGGATATGGGGTTGCCGGGGCTTGGGGGCATCGAGGGGCTGTGCGCCTTTCGGCAGGCCCAGCCCGAAGCCGGTCTGGTGGTTTTATCGGCCACCGAGGGGACGCAGGCCATCCGTCAGGCCCTGCGGTACGGCGCCCAGGGGTACATCCCCAAATCGGCCGACAGCGCCACGTTGCGCGAGGCGTTGCAGCGCATCCTCGACGGCGAGATCTACGAGCCGCCCCCCGCCATGCCGGGCGGCGAGGGGGGCGAGATCGAAGCGATCCTCACGCCGCGCCAAATCGAAGTGCTCGCCGAGCTTTGCGCGGGGCGCACCAACCGCGAAATCGGCGCCCACCTGACCATGGGGGACGACACCGTGCGCGCCCACGTCACCGCCCTGCTCAAGCGGCTGGGGGTCCGTTCGCGTACCGAGGCGGCCTTGCTGGCCAAACGGCGCGGTTGGTTCTGAGTGAGTTATTCCTCGCAAAGGCTCGAAGGGGAGCACATCGATCTGCTGCATCGGCAGATGCCCATGGTGCTGAGCGGCCATTTGCTGACCGGCAGTCTGCTCGTTCTGGTGCTTTGGGGGACCGACATCGGGCATGGCCACATGCTGATTTGGCTGGCGGTTCTGTGGGGGGGCGGCGCGCTGCGCTGGAGCGAAGCACGCCGTTACAATGCCGATCCCGACCGGTACACGCGGCTGGACCATTGGCGTACCCGTTTTTTGGCGGGGGCGGCGCTGTCGGGGATCACCTGGGGCTACATCGGTTGGGCCTTCTTCCAACCCACCCTCTACACCCTCTTTCCCATCGCCCTCGTCCTGCCGACCCTGGTCGCCCTCTCGGTGCCGAGCGTCGGCATCTATTTCCCCGCCCATCTGATCTTCAACCTGCTGACCCTCATGCCGTTTCTGGCCCGCGCCCTGGCCGAAGGGAGCCAGTTGCTGCTCTTTCAGGCGTTTCCCGTGGTCGTCACGATGGTCTCCTGCCTGATCTTCTCCTGGCGCCAGCAGGCCACGATCCGCGAATCGATCCGCCTGCGTTTCGCCAACCTCGATCTGCTCGATCAGATCCGGGAGGAGAACGAGATCGCCGAAATGGCGCGCCGCCAAGCCGAGGATGCCAACGCCGCCAAGAGCCGCTTTCTCGCCGCCGCAAGCCACGATCTGCGCCAGCCGATCCAGGCGATGGAATTGTTCGTGTCGGTACTGCGGGAGGATCTGGCGGACGGACGCAACGCCCCCCCCGAGCTGGTGGATAAAATCGCCGCCTCCAGCGGCAACCTCGGCATGCTGCTCGACGCCCTGATGGATCTCTCCCGCGCCGACGCGGGCAGCCTGCCTCTCGACGTGCGCGATCTGCCGCTGCGTCCGTTGTTCGACCGCATTCGGGACGAATTTTCCGACCAGGCTGCGGCGCGAGGCTTGCGCCTGCGGGTCGTGCCTACCCACTGCCTCGTCCACAGCGACGCCGCCGCGTTGGAGCGGATCCTGCGCAACCTGGTGAGCAACGCGCTGCGTTATACCGAGCGGGGCTGCATCCTCGTGGCGTGCCGACGGCGGGGCGACGGCTACCGCATCGAGGTGCGCGACAGCGGCATCGGCATCGCGGCCGACCAACAGCAGGCGATCTTCGGGGAGTTCTACCAGGTCGGAAATCCCGAGCGCGACCGTCGCAAGGGGTTGGGGCTGGGGCTGGCCATCGTCCACGCCCTGACCCAACAACTGGGGTCCGCGGTGACCCTGCGCTCGGAGCCGGGACGGGGCTCCACCTTTGCCTTCCAGGTGCCCGCCGCTTCGAGCGCGGCCGTCGTCGCAAACGAGGCGCTGGATGGGGGGGATCGTCTGCGCGGTTTGTGTATTGCGGTCATCGACGACGATCCCGAGGTGCGCGAGGCGCTGGCCGCCCTGGTCACCCGCTGGGGCTGTCGCCCGGCGACCGGAGCCAACTCAGGCGAGATCCTTCAGGCGCTGGCGGCGACGCAACGCCCGAACGAACCGCCCGCAGCCATCGTCGCCGACCTGCGTTTACGCGAAAACCGCTCCGGCCCCGCCGAGGCGCGCGCGCTCCATCGCCACTTCGGTCGCGCCATTCCCACGTTGATCGTCACCGGCGATACCACCATCGACGACGCGGTCGTCGGCGATTTCCCGGTCCTGCGCAAGCCGGTCCAGGGGTTGCGCCTGCGTGCCCGACTCGACGCCCTGCTGGCGGCAAAGTCCGCTCCCCCCAATCCACCCGCTCCATAAGTCCACCCCGCCAAGGTGGCATCCACCCCCCCCCGTCCGTATGATGGCGCCCCTTTGTTTGCCACCCCCCTCGCGCCCTCTCAAGGAGCCTTGCGATGAAATTCTTCATTGATACCGCCAACATCGACGAAATCCGTAGCGCCCTAGAGATGGGGCTGGTCGACGGGGTCACCACCAACCCGACCCTGGCCGCCAAAGAGGGGCGGGAATTCGAGCCGCTCATCAAAGAGATTTGCGCCCTGGTCGGCGACCGTCCGGTCAGCGCCGAGGTCATCAGCCTCGACGCCGAGGGGATGATCCGCGAGGCCGAAGAGGTGGCGCAGTGGGCCCCCAACATCGTGGTGAAAATCCCCATGACCACCGAGGGGATCAAAGCGGTCAACCACCTGACCGCCAAGGGGATCAAAACCAACGTCACCCTGGTGTTCTCCCCCTTGCAGGCGTTGCTCGCCGCCAAGGCGGGGGCGACCTACATCTCCCCCTTTGTGGGCCGTCTGGACGACATCGGCCAGAACGGCATGGAGCTGATCGAGCAGGTGATCGCCATCCTCGACAACTACGGCCTGGCCAGCGAGGTGATCGTCGCCTCGGTGCGCCATCCGATCCATGTGCTCGACTCGGCCATGATCGGCGCCCACGTCGCCACCATCCCCTACAAGGTCATCAAGCAGTTGGCCGCCCACCCCCTGACCGACAAGGGGATCGCCGCCTTTTTGAGCGACTGGGAAAAGCTGCAAGCGAATTTGAAAAAATAACGGCGCACGGCAAAAGCGCCTCACGCCAAGCCGCGAAGGGCGCGAAGAAAGGCAAAGAACCCCTTTTTTGCCCCTGCCATCCGGCCCTTCACCCAACATCGACAACGACAGGCCCATGACCCGACCAGCCCTGAAAAACGACACCTTCATCCGCGCCGCTCGGCGTGAGCCCACCCCCTACACCCCGGTGTGGATGATGCGCCAAGCGGGCCGTTACCTGCCCGAGTACCGCGCCACCCGCGAAAAGGCGGGCGACTTCTTGTCGCTGTGCAAAAACCCCGAACTCGCCGCCGAGGTGACGATCCAGCCGATCGACCGCTTCGACATCGACGCCGCGATCCTGTTTTCAGACATTCTGGTGGTCCCCGAGGCGATGGGGATGAACCTGTCGTTCCAGGTCGGCGAGGGTCCGGTGTTTTCCGATCCGATCCGCAC
The DNA here is from genome assembly GCA_001872725.1 of Proteobacteria bacterium CG1_02_64_396. Taxonomy (NCBI): domain Bacteria; kingdom Pseudomonadati; phylum Pseudomonadota; species Proteobacteria bacterium CG1_02_64_396. Next base: position 4,149 of record MNWR01000028.1, read on the forward strand.
CGTGCACGACGTCGACCGGCTGCCGGTCGTCGATGCCGAAGACAAACTCGGCTACGTCATGGCCGCCATCAAAGAGATCAACGCCCGTCTCGATGGCCGCGTCCCTCTGATCGGCTTCACCGGCGCCCCCTGGACCCTGGCGACCTACATGATCGAGGGGGGCTCCTCGAAGGACTTCGCCAACACCAAGCGGATGGCCTTCGACGCCCCGGCGCTGCTCGACCGGGTGATCGACAAGGTGACCGACAACGTCATCGACTACGCCAAGGCGCAGGTGCGGGCCGGGATTCATGTGTTTCAGATCTTCGACACCTGGGCCGGCGTCCTCGACCCCCGCCTCTTCGAGCGCTACTGCGCCGCCCCAATCCAGCGCATCGTGCAGGCGCTGGAGGGGGAGGTTCCGGTGACCGTCTTCGCCAAGGGGTGCGCCCAACACGCCGAGCGCCTGGCCGCCACCGGCTGCACGGTGCTGGGGCTCGACTGGACCACCAACCTGGCCCCCATCCGCGAAAAGGTGGGGGATAAGGTGGCGTTGCAGGGGAACATGGACCCCAGCGTCCTCTACGCCAAACCCGAGGTGATCCGCGACGAGGTCAAGCGGATGCTGGAGGACTTCGGCAACCACCCCGGCCATATCGCCAACCTGGGCCACGGCATCCACCCCGGCGTGCCGCCGAGCCATGCGGGGGCCTTCATCGAGGCGGTGCACGAGATCAGCGCCCGCATGCGGGGCTGATCGGATTTCCATTCGTCGGCCACGTCGTACTGCTACGTAATACTGCTAAAAAAGAGCCCCGGAGCGATCCGGGGCTTTTTTGTTGGAAAGGCGAAAAGCAAAAAGCGAAAGGCGGGCTCACGCAATGCCGAGAAGAATGAAGTGGACCCCAAAAACTGGACAGTAGGTTTTGTTAAGACCGAGGGGGCATGATTGGCGAGAGCGAGGAGCCAAGCGATGCCCGGAAAACACAAACGACACAGTGCGCAGTTCAAGGCGAAGGTGGCGCTGGAGGCCCTGAAGGGGGTCAAAACCACAAGCGAGTTGGCCAGTGAACACCAAATCCACCCGGCGCAGATCAGCCAGTGGAAGAAGGTGGCCATGGAGGGGCTGTCGACCCTTTTTGAGCGTCCAG